>URLP01000117.1 GCA_900548635.1 uncultured Megasphaera sp. | reverse complement strand
CCGTGAGCGTAGATGGCGACCATGCTGGACAATGCCAGGGCACGCAGGCGTTTTTCCGGTGATGCTTTCAGGAAATCAGCGACGACCGTCACCGGTTCTGTCGCAGCGATGCCCTGATTGCCCGAGCCGGAGTTGGTCATGGCCGGGAAAGCGGCGCCGCCCATGCGGGCATCGGAAGCGGCAACCGTGCGAATCTGGATGCGGTGCGACAAGTCGTCCGAGAGCAGGCCCTTATCGACCATCTGCTGCAGGGTGTAACCGATTTTCAGGCCGTACCGGCCGCTCAGTCCCTCCTGGGAGAGACGGTCGTTGAGCCGTTCTGCTTCTGCTAAAAATTCAATATCCGCCAGCGGCACATGTTCGGCAAAATCGACAATATCTGCCAAGGTCAGATTATGGAGAAAGGTGAGCTTCGGGTCTTCGCCGCCGCCCACTTCGGTGCGGTCGTCGCGCAGGACTTTGCCGTCCTTTTCCATATAGACGATATTCGTATGGTCGTCCGTAATGATTACGCGGACGCGGTGATTTTCACCGTAGACCACGGCTTCCGCATAAAGGACGTGCGGCGTATCGTCTTCGACAGAAACCGTCACCTTGCCGTCAGCGACATACTTCTTGCCCATTTCCACGACGTCTGGCGTGAGCTGCTTCAGGACCTGCAGCCCTGCCGAGGCGTCGCCGCCGAGGGCACCGACAGCGGCCGCAATATAGAGGCCCGGCGTCCCCGTCCCCGGCACCGTGACGCCCATACCGTTCTTCATCAGATTCGCCGAAACGCGGGCATCGATAAAACGCACCGTTTCCCCCAGTTCCCGCGCTGCCGTCGCTGCGGCATAGGCCAAAGCAATCGGTTCCGTACAGCCCGTCGCCGGCGTCACATCCGTTTTAATAATGGCAATCATTTGCTGCCACAATGTCATTTTATCCATTATGCATCCCTGCTTTCTCATCAGTAAATCGTATCACTTTATATTTCTATATTATCATTCTTTTTATGAGAAAACAACATGTGCAGGGATGCCAAAAAATCAAGCTTTTACATTCTTCAATTCATTTTTAAATTCATTGGCTATGGGACTGATTCTGGGCCAATTTTTCCAATATTGTATATATAATTGATTATACATCGAAAAACGGGGCTTTCAATGCAACAGTTTTGACATATTCTTGCATTTCGTTACTCTTTTTCAACACCTATTGACGTCCCAGCCTCAGCGGCGCTATAGTAAGAACAAGAATAGCGAAAAGGAGGTGTAAACTATGAAGTTCTTGAAAAGCAGTGTCCTCGCCCTGCTCTTCTGCGCCGGTACGCTGACGGGCATGGCTGCAAGTACGGCCAATACGGCCGCGCCTCAGACAGCTGCTGCTTCTGCCGCGACGGCAGCCGCCCAGACGACAGCGGAAAAAGGAGCGTCCAGCGTGCCGACAGACCCCCTGGCCGGCCATACGGGCAAGATCATCGATAAATATTATCTGACCAAGGGCTCAACGTATAACGATGTGACGAGCCTGCTCCAGACTATCGACAGCAAACGGACCGGCCTCGACGAAAAGACACGGCCCTACTATTTCCGTGTCGCCAAGGACCTGACGGACAAATATTTCCGCCGCGTCCAGGCCTATGACCAGAAGACGACGGAAGAAATCGGCGAATACCTCGTCGCCAAAGACAAGAGTTCGGTCTGGCGCATGGACGCGCCCAACGAAGGCATGATTTACGGCAGTGCTGAAAAGATGCTGAAAAAGAGCCGCCTTATCATTTATCCGAAATACCTGGCTCTCGGCAGCAAAGGCATCGTCGCCCTGCAGACGCCGGGAAATGTGCCCTACACCTTAAAGGCGAAGAGCCTCAATGAAGCGGTCGCTAAAATCGGAGACGACAACAGCATCATCCCCGTCAAGACCGGACAGGCCGACATCCTGGCGGACGTCACGGTCGGCGACATCAGCGAATCCGGATCGAGCCGCATCCACGTCGTCACCCAGGCCGACCTGGAACGCATGGCCTACAACGCTTACATCCAGCAGCTCTACCTCGACACCTATTGGAACTGGGGCTGGGGCGGCCCTTTTTTTAACGACTGGGGCTGGCACAGACCGCCACCGCCGCCGCACAGACACGGCCATCGTCCGCCGCCGCGGAGATGATGATCGTTCATCGTTCATCGAGCGCCTGACGGCGCCGCCGTGAATCCTGTGCATAGCCGCTTCAGCGTAGGGGTCGCCACGTGGACGCCCCTACACGGGATAACAAATAACTCCAAATGCAAAAAAACGAGTGCATCATGGTTCCAGAATCATGATGCACTCGTTTTTTTAATTTTCCTGGAAAAAGCACCCCCTCAGTCTGCCTGTGGCAGCCAGCTCCCCTATTAGGGGCACCTTTCTGCGCTACCGAATCTATCCACTAAAAACTACAAACTGCAAACTATCTTTTACACCAGATGCTTCGGCACGGAGGACACGGCGCCTTCGAGGCTTTCTTTTTCTGTCTTGTAGAGGCGCGCGGCGATTTCGTCGACTTTGTGGGTCAGCCACATGTAGGCCGTCGTGCCTTTGCGGTAATCGGCTTCGGCGTACATGTCGATGCGGCCGTCTTCGCGCAGCTGTTCGACCTGGCGGAAGGCCTTGCTGTTCCCTTTGGGATAAATAGCAAAAGTCGAGCCGCCGAATTTCTTGACCACCGAAAAGGCCGGCACATCGCTCGGTCCGTCGGCGATGTAGATCATGTTCGGGAAGGCCACGCGGCGCAGGGCATCGGACATCTTGGCGTTGACGTCGATTTCCGGATGCTGGGGCACGCCTTTATTGATTTCAAAAAGGGCCCGCGTCTTGGTCGTGTTGTCGATAGTGTAGCCCACTTCGCTGATGATCTTCTGCTTCTTTTCATCCAGGCCTTCGATGAGGTCGCAGCCCCAGATGGCCTCGACGTAGGGCCGGATGGCCGATCCTTCGATGATGGCCGACATGCCTGTACTGACGATGTAGTGCTCGACGCGAATGTTGTACTCCCGATACTGGGGATTTTCCTCGACGACGCGCTGCAGTTCCCGGAAGATTTCCGGCACGCCCTGATAATACTTCTGCTTCTGGCCGAAGGTGCGCAGCTTTTCATTGTTCAGGCCCTGGAAAATGCCCGCCTTCGTGTCCTTGATGAACTGGTTAAGGTAAATCGTATCGGCATTGACCTTGACGCCTTCTTTGGCATAGCGTGCCGGCAGGGCATTGACTTTCTCCCAGAATTTCGTCTTGTCGATATGGTATTCCTCGAAAATCGGGTCCTGCATATTTCCGTCAATCAGGGTCTTGTCAAAATCCCAAATCACAGCAATGACATTCTGCATCGTACTCCCTCCCCGCTTTGCAAAGGTCAAATTATCAAAAGGAAAAGGTATCCTTCAAGCCCAGCCATTCCTGGTCTTTGTCGCTCAAATTGAGGGGCGTGCCGTCCGTAAGCGCATAGCCTGCCGCACTCGGCGTCCCCTGATAAGTGCCCGTCAGCTGGGGCCATTCGATGCCGATTTCCGGGTCGTTCCAAGCCATGCCGCCTTCATCGTTGGGATGCCAGAAATCATTGACTTTGTAGCAAAATTCCGCTACGTCGCTGAGGACCAGGAAGCCGTGGGCAAAGCCTTCAGGAATGAGGAACTGCTTTTTATTTTCCTCCGTCAGTTCCACGCCGTACCACTTGCCGTAGGTCTGCGAATCGCGGCGCAGATCGACAGCTACGTCAAAGACACTGCCCCGCACGGCGCGGACCAACTTGCACTGAGGGAAATGCTTCTGGAAATGGAGCCCCCGCAGGACGCCCTTCGTCGACATGGACTGATTGTCCTGGACGAAGTTGATGTGGAAGCCCGCTTCCTCCATGTCCTTCTGGTTGTACGTTTCCATGAAATACCCCCGGCCGTCACCATGCACGGCAGGCATAATCACGCACAAGCCCTCAATACCGCCAACATTCTTTTCAACCTTGATTTGCATTGTCTTTCTCTCCTTTTATGTATGTAATTCTGCCAAACAATTAAATCCTGAAAGTTCTTGGAAGCCACGAAAATCTCTCCTTTCGAAAAAAAGCAGCGACGAACGACTACTTCCCCAAAAACCGAGACAGCGCCTCCTTCCAATCGGGCAATGGCTTAAACCCCTTTTCTACTAGTTTACGCTTATCGAGGCGGGAATTGAAGGGCCGTTTGGCTTTGGAGAGGCCGTATTCTGCGGTCGTGACGGGGATGACTTTCGTCGTGTAGCCGGCCTGGCGGTAGATTTCGCAGGTGAAATCGTACCAGGAAATATAGCCCCCTTCGTTGGTCGCATGGTAGCAGCCGTATTTGTCCGATTCGATCATGTCGACGAGGAGGCGCGCCAGATCGAAGGTGTACGTCGGCGTGCCGATCTGGTCAATGACGACGCGGACCGTGTCGTGTGTCTTGCCTACATTGAGCATGGTCTTGACGAAGTTCTTGCCGTTTTTGCCAAAGACCCAGGCGATGCGGACGATGAAATACTTATCGAGCGTCTTCGCCACAGCCAATTCGCCGTCGAGCTTCGACTGGCCGTAGACATTAAGGGGCGCATAATCCTTGCAGTCCGGCTGCCAGGGCTCCGTCCCCTGGCCGTTGAAGACGTAGTCCGTGCTCAGATAGAGCATCTTGGCGTCCAATTTTTTGCAGGCCTCGGCGATATGCTGCGTGCCGCCAACATTGACAGCCCGCACCAAATCCCGTTTGTCCTCGTCTTCCGCCAAATCGACGGCTGTCCAGGCCGCACAGTGGATCACGGCGTCAGGCTGTACGTCTGCCAGCACGCGCTGCACAGCCTCCCCGTCCGTAATATCCAAAGATACATACGGCGCCGAGACCACCGCCGTACCGTCATCAATGCCGCTGTAAACCGCCTTCGAACCGCTGCCGACAGCCTCATGCCCGCGGCCAATAAGCTCATTCATCACATCATGACCCAGCTGGCCATTGACGCCTGTTACAAATATCTTCATCGGTTATCTCCCTTCATATGTGAAAAAGCGCAGTCCGCAATCCGCAGTTCTCTGGCCGTATATCTATTTAACAGTCGCCTGCATGCGGCCCCTACTTCGATGAACGACTTATCCCCTATCCCCGTACATCTTCTGATAGTAATTCTGGTATTCCCCGGAAATGATGGGCTGCCACCAATCTTCGTGATCCAGATACCACTGGATCGTCTTTTTGATGCCGTCGGCAAATTTCGTTTCCGGCAGCCAGCCGAGTTCGTTATGGATTTTCGTCGGGTCGATGGCATAGCGCCGGTCGTGGCCTTTGCGGTCCGTGACGTGGTGGATCAGGCTTTCGGGTTTGCCCAGTTCTTTGCAGATCAACTTGACGATGTCGATGTTCCGCATTTCATTGTGGCCGCCGACATTGTAGACTTCACCGACGCGGC
>URLP01000116.1 GCA_900548635.1 uncultured Megasphaera sp. | reverse complement strand
TGTAGCCGAAACCGCCGAGGATCTGGACGGCTTCCAGGGCGACCTGGACGGCGATGTCGCCGGCAAAGCATTTGGCGATGGCCGCTTCACGGGTGTAGTTCCGTTTCGGTACGGCGTAGTAGGTGTTGAGGAAATTGATGATCGCGGCTCTGGCGACTTCCGTCTTCATGTCCATGTCGGCCAGTTTGAAGGCGATGACTTCATGCTTGATGATCGGTTTGCCGAAGGTGACGCGCTGTTTGGCGTATTTGACGGATTCATCGATGGCGCGCTGGGCAATGCCTACGGCCAGGGACGCGACCATAGGACGGGCCAGATCGAGGGTCTGCATGGCGTAGATGAAGCCCTTCCCTTCTTCACCGATGAGGTGGTCTGCCGGAATGCGGACGTCCTGGAAGATGACTTCCGTCGTGTTGGAGAGGCGGATGCCCATCTTGTCTTCTTCTTTGCCGACGGAAACGCCGGGACGGTCGCGTTCAACGATAAAGGCCGAAATGCCTTTGACGCCTTTCGTCTTGTCCGTAATGGCGAAGACCGTGTAGACCGAGGCGACGCCGCCGTTGGTGATGAAGCACTTTGTCCCGTTCAGAACGTACTCATCGCCGTCTTTGACAGCGACCGTCGTGCCTGCTGCGGCATCGGAGCCGGCATTGGCTTCAGTCAGGCAGAAAGCGCAGAAGCCGCTGCCCTTTTCACCGGTCAGGTATTCGGCGTAGAGCTTCTTCTGGGCATCCGTGCCGTGCTGGAGGACCGGTTTCAGGCCAAGACCCGAGGCGGCGATGGCCGTGGCGACGCCGGCGTCGACTTTAGCCAGTTCTTCATAGACCGCTGCTACCGTGTAGTAATCCTGGCCCATGCCACCGTATTCTTCCGGGATTTCGAGACCGCAGAAGCCGATGTCGACGGCTTCCTGGTAGATGTCCAGGAGCTTCTGGCCCGGTTTCGGTGCCATGTCCAGTTCATGCACGAAAGGCGCAACTTTCTTTTCCGCAAAATCCTTGGCCAAATCGACGAGATCCTGCTGGTCTTTCTTCAAAATGTAACCCATAGTAAAACCTCCTCTGAGAAAAATAGTAAAGTAACGCAGTGAATGTACTTTTATTTTACCAAAAATCTCCAGAGAAGTGAAGGATTTCACTTTTTTAGGGATTAGCAGCTAGGGGCTATGCACAGTATTCGCACGGGCGCCCCGCATGGGCGCCCCTACAGCGATGAACGATGAACAATGAACGACCTACGATATGCAAAAAGGGATTGTCGCATAATGGCCGAAACCTTTATGCAACAATCCCATTCTTTTGGTCGGAACGGCGAGATTTGAACTCGCGACCTCTTCCACCCCAAGGAAGCGCGCTACCAAGCTGCGCCACGTCCCGTCGACTTTTCTATTTTAACTGATTCGACAGGACTTGTCAAGGAAATTTTATTTGTTGTCCCGCTTGCGGAAGAAAGGCAGGGCCACTTCCGGGAAGAGGGTGTAGCTGAGGACGTCTTCCGGGCTGGCATTGGGGAAGCCTTCGTCAGCCAGGGCTTTTTTCGATTTTTCCAGTTCCGGTTCCAGGTCGTCCGCCGGGCGGTGCGTGATGACCGGTTCATCGCCGATGCACATCTTGCGGAACTTTTCGTCGATCTTGCCGGGCACGCGGCCGTACTTGCCGCGGACGATGTCGCGGACTTCGTTAGTGATGATCTTATAGCGGCCGTAGAGGACGTTGAGGGCCGCAGCAGAACCGGTGATCTGGCTCGTCGGCGTGACCAGGGGCGGATAGCCGAGGTCGCGGCGGACGTTGGGCATTTCGGCCAGGACGTCGTCGAAGCGGTCTTCAGCGCCCTGGGCTTTGAGCTGATTGTAGAGGTTGGTCAGCATGCCACCGGGGATCTGGTACTTGCGGACAGCCGGGTTGATCTGGTTGGGCATGGTCAGCTTGAATTCATCTTCCAGTTCTTTGCGGACGTGCTTGAAGTGGTCGACGATGGGCCAGAGGCGGTCGACGTCGATGTCCGTGTCGTAAATGCTGTGCTGCAGGGCCATGACCATCGATTCCGTCGCCGGCTGGCTCGTGATTTCACCGAACGGCGAAAGGGCCGTATCGATGATGTCGACACCGGCTTCGATGGCCTTCATGTAGGTCATTTCGCCGAGGCCGCACGTGCAGTGCGTGTGCAGTTCGATGGGCACGGAGAGGTGCTTTTTGAGCATGCGGATCAGGTTGTAGGCATCGTACGGCGAAAGCAGGCCGGACATATCCTTGATGCAGATGGAATCGACACCCATATCCTGCAGTTCCTTGGCCACTTTGGTAAAGGATTCCATCGTGTGGATCGGGCTGATGGTGTAGACCAGAGCACCCTGGACGTGGACAGATTTCGTGTCCTTTGCCGCCTTGATGGCCGCTTCCAGGTTGCGCGGGTCGTTGAGGGCGTCGAAGACGCGGATGATGTCGATGCCGTTGTCGACGGCGCGGTTGACGAATTCATAGACGACATCGTCGGCATAATGGCGGTAGCCTAAGATATTCTGGCCGCGGAAAAGCATCTGTAAGGGCGTCTTCTTAACGTGCTTCTTGATAGTCCGCAGGCGTTCCCACGGGTCTTCGTCCAAAAAGCGCATGCATGTATCAAAGGTCGCGCCGCCCCAACATTCGAGGGCATTGTAGCCGACTTCATCCATCGCTTCCAGGACAGGCAGCATCTGACGCAGGCGCATGCGCGTCGCCGCAATGGATTGATGGCCGTCGCGCAGGACGGTTTCTGTAATTTTTACTCGTGCCATTCTCTTTCCTCCAATTTATCGTTATCGCTCACTGCTGTTGCGTGTAAAAATCATTCATACCTTTATATTATATCATAGCAGCGCTGCTTTGACTATTGACGTCAAGGTCCCAAAACGCTGTCCCCTGCGCCACCCGGATATGCCCCAGGGGGACGTCGCCTTCGTGCCAGGACACGGAAAAAGGCAGGCTCCAGGCTGCCGTCCTGACTGTGACGTTGTGGTAGCCCCGCACGCGCGATGTGTCGCGGCGGTCGTAGGAAACGGCGACGGGCTCATTTGATGAAAATCGGTGCAGGAAACGAAGGAGCGTCCGGCCGAAGCGGCGCGTATCGACGAGTTCCCCCATCGCCGGCGTGTAGGCCCCGGCCAGGACCTGCGCCTCGTCATCGAGGTCTGCTGTGGCCTGCAGGCCCGTACGGATGCACTGTATGCCCTCGCTGAGGAAGGCCTGCTTCATGTAGGCCGCCCGCACGACGCCTTCGTGGATGCTGAGCGGCTTGTATTCCCCTTTTTCGTACATGTCGGCCAAATCCGTATCGGCCAGGACAGCCACGGGATAGATGCGGGTTATATCGGGATGGAGGGCGCAGATAGCCGCCGTCGTCGCCTTCAGGCTTTCCCGGTCTTCACCGGGCAGGCCGGGCATGAGCTGATGGCCGACGGTGAAGCCTTCGCCGCGCAGGAGAGCCGTCGCCCGGCGCACGTCATCTGCCGTATGGCCGCGGCGCGCCTTTTGGAGAACGGCATCATCCATGGACTGGACGCCGAGTTCGACCGTCGTCAGACCGTAGGCCCTAAGGCGTATGAGGACAGGCGGTGTAATACAGTCGGGCCGCGTCGAGCAGCGGATGGCGTCGATGGTCCCGGCCTGGAGGGCTTCATAGGCAGGCTGCAGAAGACGTTCCTGCAAATCTTCCGGAATGGCCGTGAAGCTGCCGCCGTAAAAAGCCGCCTCCCAGTGCCTGGGACCCCTGGCAGACGCTGTGTACGAGGCAATGAGACGTCGTATATCGTCTGCTGAAGGCAGGCCCTGATGACCTGTAATCTGCCACTGGTTGCAGAAGACACAGCGGTGGGGACAGCCGATATGCGGTATGAAGATTGGGATGATAGAAGTTTTCATGATTTCACCTGAAAAGGATAT
The DNA here is from genome assembly GCA_900548635.1 of uncultured Megasphaera sp. Classification (GTDB taxonomy): domain Bacteria; phylum Bacillota; class Negativicutes; order Veillonellales; family Megasphaeraceae; genus Megasphaera. Next base: position 1,535 of record URLP01000116.1, on the reverse strand, counting down.
GCACAGGATTCGCGCTGGCGCCCCACATGGGCGCCCTTACAACGGCAAACGATGAACGACCCACGACAAACGATATGACAAAAGGGATGACGCACAGTGGCCTGAACCTCCATGCGACATCCCCATATCTACTTGCCCTGCAGTTTTTTCAGCGCTGTATAGGCTGCGTGCTGCTCGGCATCTTTTTTTGTTTTTCCCGATCCCTGGCCCAGGACTTTGCCATTTACTTTGACATCCATATAGAAGGTCTTGTTGTGGTCCGGTCCTTCGCTGCGGCACAGTTCGTATTCGATGTGCTGCGGGCCTTTTTGCTGGACATATTCCTGGAAAATCGTCTTGTAGTCTTTTTCGTAATGGCCGCTTTCGACAAGGTCCAGGTAATCCCTGAGCTGGTGCAGGATGAATTTCCGCGCTTCTTCGTAGGAGCTGTCGATGTAGATAGCACCTACGACGGCTTCAAAGGCGTCGGCCATGATGCTCGGCCGCGTCCGTCCGCCCGTGGCGATTTCCCCTTTGCCCAGGAGGATGTAGTCGCCCATGTGGAACTTGGCACAGACCGAAGCCAGCGGCGTTTCGCTGACGACACTGGCCCTTGCCTTGGAGAGCTCCCCTTCGGGCATGTTCGGATAGTGGAGGAACAAGTATTCCCCGACGACCAGGTCCAGGATGGCGTCGCCCAGGAATTCCAGGCGTTCGTTGTAATAGCCGTGGCCGGCTTTGTGTTCGTTCGCGTAAGAAGAATGGGTCAGGGCCTGATCCAAAATGAGGAGATTATGGAATTCCTTGAGGCCCAGGACCTGGATGAATTTTTCTAACTGTTCTTTTCTTGCCGTATCCATCAGGTCACTCTTCTTTATCATTCAGCGTATTTCTTGAACAGGAGCGTCGCGTTGTGGCCGCCGAAGCCGAAGGAGTTGGAAATAGCGACTTTGACGTCTGCTTCTACGGCTTTGCCCGGTACATAGTTGAGGCCCAGTTCTTTCAGTTCGTCTTCCGGTTCGACGAGGTTGATCGTCGGATGGACTTTGCCCGTTTCAATGGTCATGGCGCAGGCAATGGCTTCGACAGCGCCGGCAGCGCCGAGGAGATGGCCCGTCATGGATTTCGTCGAGCTGATGAGCATATCTTTGGCATGGTCGCCGAAAGTACGGGCAATGGCCTTCGATTCGTTGAGGTCATTGAGGTGCGTCGATGTGCCGTGAGCGTTGACATAGTCGACGTCTTCCGGTTTGAGGCCTGCGTCCTTGACAGCCAGGGCCATGCATTTCGACTGCTGGATGCCTTCCGGAGCGGGAGCCGTGATGTGGTAGGCATCGGCATTGCTGCCGTAGCCGCCGATTTCACAGTAAATATGGGCACCGCGCTTCTTGGCGTGTTCCAGTTCTTCGAGGACGACGACGCCGGCGCCTTCGCCCATGACGAAGCCGTCGCGGTCTTTGTCGAAAGGACGGGAAGCATGAGCCGGATCATCATTGCGCGTACTCAGGGCTTTCATGGCCGCGAAACCGGCAACAGCGCCCGGAGAAACAGCGGCT
>URLP01000115.1 GCA_900548635.1 uncultured Megasphaera sp. | reverse complement strand
AGCGGCCTCGACGGCCTCTGCGGCATGGCGCCGCGGCGGGGCGAGATCATCCGGCCGCTCCTGGGAATGACCAAGGCGGCACTTGCCGCCTATGCTGCAGCGCGGCACCTGCCGGTCTGCCACGACGAGACGAACAACGAGACGCGCTACCGGCGCAACCGCATCCGCCTGGAGCTTTTGCCGCTCCTCAGGACATACAACCCGGCAATCACGGCGGACCTCAACCGCCTGGCAGAAATTGTCAGTGCCGATGAAGCCTTCCTCGACGAAGCGGCCGCGGCCGCCTATCAGGCATGCCGCATGCCGGACCTATCCGTGCCGGCCCTCGCTAAAAAGAAGCTCCTCGCCCAGCCCCTGGCGCTGCAGCGGCGCCTCATCCGCCGCCTCTGGCAGGAGGCGACGGGCGCGCAGCGCGATTTGCCTTTTCATTATGTAGAAATCATACGGGACCTGGCCGCTAAAGACGCTGGCAAACAGTTCCAGTGCGGCCGGGCCCGTGCCTATACGACCCGGACGGCGCTCTGTCTGGGTCCGGCCGTTCCCTGCCGGGAGCGGCGCTAATTTACTTTTTCGGATTTACGGAGGAATCAAGATGCATCAGGATATCAAAGAAATTTTATTCACAGAAGAACAGATCGCTGCCCGCGTCCACGAACTGGGCGCCCAGATCACGAAGGAATATGCCGGCCGGCCCATCCTCATGTGCGGCATCCTCAAAGGGGCCGTCACCTTTTTCACGGACCTGGCCCGCTGCATCGAAGGCCCGGTCTACTTTGACTTCATGAGCTGCTCCAGCTACGGTTCGTCGACGACCTCGTCGGGCGTGCTCAAGATCCGCAAGGACCTCGACAACGACGTCAAGGATAAGGACGTCCTCATCGTCGAAGACATCATCGACACGGGCGTCACCCTCAGCCATCTCGTGCCGATGCTCAAGGAACGAGGTGCCCGTTCGGTAAAATTAGCGACCCTCCTCAGCAAGCCGGCCCGCCGCCAGGTCGAAGTCCCGGTGGACTACAACGGCTTTGAAATCCCCGATGCCTTCGTCGTCGGCTACGGTCTCGACTACGACAGCCGCTACCGCAACCTGCCCTATATCGGCATCCTGAAAGAAGAAGTTTATGCAAAATAACGCCGTACTATTGTTTTGTATAAACCCAGTTGTTGCTTTTGCAGAAGTGTGGTAATATAAGACTGTATTGGTTGGAATAAACAAACATTCATTATCATAAATTAAGTGAAAGGAGCAATATTTTGAGTAAATTTGTGCGGAATGTAAGTTTATACTTACTCATCATCATTGTCGCCGTATCGATCATAGATGCCTTTACGAGCAACAAGACAGACAAATCTGAAATCTCCTATACGAATTTCATGAGTCAGGTACAGCAGAAGAAAGTCGATGCCGTCCAGATTACAGCTGACCACGCCATTGTCGGCCAGCTGAAAGACGGGACGTCCTTTACTTCCTATGCACCGACGGATTCGGCTCTCCTGCCGGCTCTGCGCGATGCCGATGTGAACATCATCGCCAAACCGCCTGAACAGCCGTCGTGGTGGATGAATATGCTGACAGCCGTCCTGCCGATCCTCGTCCTGATTGCCGTTTGGTTCTTCATCATGCAGCAGACACAGGGAGGCGGCGGCCGGGTCATGAACTTCGGCAAGAGCCACGCCAAGATGCATGGTGAAGGGAAAATCAAGGTCACCTTCAAAGACGTAGCAGGCGAAGATGAAGCCAAGGAAGAACTGGCGGAAATCGTCGAATTCCTGCGCAACCCCAGCAAGTATAATGCCATTGGCGCCAAGATTCCGAAAGGGGTGCTCCTCTTTGGCCCTCCGGGCACAGGCAAGACCCTCTTGGCCCGCGCCGTAGCCGGTGAAGCCGGCGTGCCTTTCTTCAGCATCAGTGGTTCCGACTTCGTCGAAATGTTCGTCGGCGTCGGTGCATCCCGTGTGCGCGACCTCTTTACACAGGCTAAGAAAAATGCGCCCTGTATCGTCTTCATCGACGAAATCGATGCGGTCGGCCGCCAGCGCGGTGCCGGTCTCGGCGGCGGTCACGATGAACGCGAACAGACGCTGAACCAGCTCCTCGTCGAAATGGACGGCTTCGGCTCCAACGAAGGCATCATCACCATTGCCGCGACAAACCGTCCGGACATCCTCGACCCGGCCCTGCTCCGTCCGGGACGTTTCGACCGTCAGATCACTGTCGACCGTCCGGATCTGCGCGGCCGCCGGGCCATCCTCGACGTCCACGCCAAAGGCAAGCCCCTCGGCAAGGATGTCGACCTCGACATCATCGCCAAGAAGACGCCGGGCTTCACCGGTGCCGACCTGGGTAACCTGCTCAACGAAGCAGCCCTCCTGGCAGCCCGGGCCAACAAGAAAGTCATCAACATGGCCGAACTGGAAGAAGCGAGCGAAAAAGTCTGCTTCGGTCCGGAACGCCGCAGCCATGTCATGAGCGAAAAGGAAAAACGCCTTACGGCTGTCCATGAATCGGGCCATGCCCTGATCGCCTATCTCCTGCCCGATGCCGATCCGGTCCACAAGGTTACAATCATTCCCCGCGGCCGTGCCGGCGGCTATACGATGATGCTGCCGGAAGAAGACCGTTCGTATGAAACGAAGTCCTACTATCTGGCGCAGATCCGCGTCGCCCTTGGCGGCCGGGCGGCAGAAGAAATCGTCTTCAACGAAATCAGCAGCGGTGCCTCCGGCGACCTGCAGAGCGTCACCCGCATCGCCCGCCAGATGATCACCCGCCTGGGCATGAGCCCGAAACTGGGTCCCATGGTCTTCGGCGAACAGCAGGATCAGGTCTTCCTCGGCAAGAGCCTCGGCCACGAACGCAATTACGGTGAAAGCGTTGCCGAACTGATCGACAAGGAAATGCACGATACCGTTTCAGAAGCCTACGCCGATGTCCTGCACATGCTGCGCGAACATATCGATGCCCTGAAGAACATGGCCAAAGCCCTGATGGAAGTCGAAACGATCAACCATCAGCAAGTCGACAACCTGGTCAAATACGGCACCCTCGAAGGGCCGCAGGATAAAAAAGCCGACGACGGCATCGAGGAAATCCCGGCAGACGCTGCCAAGGCAGACAGCGCTCCTGCTGCAGACAGCACGGCAGCGGACGCCAAAGAAACAGCTCCGGCTGCGCCGCAGGCTCTGGAAGAAGCTAAACCGGCTGCTCCCAAGCAGGAACAGACAGAAGTCCAGATCAGTCCCTGGGGCAACCCCGTCCCCAAAGGCGGCCTCACCACCGGCCTGACTGACAAGGATGACGAAGAAGATAAAAAAGAAAAAGAATAGCAGTTAGCAGTTAGAAAAGGGCTGTCGCATGAAGCGGCAGCCCTTTTGTGGTTCGTTTGCCGAAAATTCTTGCAGCTACAAGAGAGGTGACATCTCTATACAGCAATTTTTTAAAAATTCAAACCATCACGACCAACGAATCACGACCCACGGCAAACGATATGAAAAAAGGATTGTACATGATGGAGAAAGCCTGTACATGCCGAGGCCTAAATCCTTGACACGGTTATCGTGTATGTTACAATTTTTACATAAACTAAAAGGCTGCTTGTTATGTGAGGTGAACTTTGATGAGACAAGATATTCTTGATTTTTTAGTACAGCATCAGGGCGAATTCGTCTCGGGTCAGGAGATTTCTGAACATCTCGGTATTTCCCGGACGGCTGTCTGGAAGCATATCCGCATCCTGAAACAGCGGGGCTACGTCATCGAATCGTATACGAAAAAGGGCTACTGCCTGAAAGAAGTGCCGGAACTGCTCTCAGAAAGGGCCATTGAAAAGGGACTGACGACGAAAGTCGTAGGGCGCCGCCTCGTCCTGCGGGAACGCGTCGATTCGACGAACAACGTCGCCAAGAAGCTCGCTGCCGATGGGGCGCCCGAAGGGACGGTAGTCATTGCTGAAGAACAGACCGGCGGCCGGGGCCGCATCAGCCGCTCCTTCCTTTCGCCCTATGCCAAGGGTCTCTGGTTTTCCCTAATCCTGCGGCCGCCCATTCCGCCCATGGAAGTGTCGAAGATGACCCTCCTCGCTGCCGTCGCCACGGCCCGGGCCATCCGCCGTCACGGTCTGACGGAGTGCGGCATCAAGTGGCCCAACGATATCCTCGTCAAAGGGCGCAAGCTGGTCGGTATCCTGACGGAGCTGAACGGTTCGGCAGAAAAGGTCAATTATCTCGTCATGGGCATCGGCGTCAATACGGGCATTACGGAAGACGACCTGCCGGAAGACCTGAAGCCCATCATCACCAGCTTTGCCCGTGAAGGCGTCGCCGTCAGCCGCATCGCCCTGCTGCAGACGCTGCTTGCAGAAATCGAGCATCTTTACGCTGCGGTCTGCCGCGAAGGTTTCGCGCCGGTCCTGGCAGAATGGCGGAGCCTGTCGTGCATGCTCGGCAGCAAAGTCACGGTCACTTCCATCGACCGGACCTTCTCCGGCACAGCTGCGGATATCGATGAAAACGGCAACCTCCTCATCGATACGGCGTCAGGCCGGGAAGTCGTCATGGCCGGCGACATTCATGTCCGCCAGGTATAATTGACGGGAAAGACTATCCAAGACGGGAAAACTCTGTTATTATAATAGGCGTATTATCAACTTAAAGTAGGCAGGAGATAAATTATGTTATTAGTCATTGATGTAGGGAATACCAATATTGTCCTGGGCATTTTCAAGGGAAAAGAGCTCATGGACCACTGGCGCGTATCGACGAACCGCCTCCGCACGACGGATGAATACGGCGTCCTTATCCGTAATCTCTTTTATTTGAACGGCGTCAATTCCGACGAAATCGATGCTATCATCATTTCGTCCGTCGTGCCGCCGGTCATGCCGACGCTGGAACGCATGTGCCAGCGCTATTTCGGCCTGACGCCGCTGGTCATCGGCCCGGGCGTGAAGACCGGCATGGACATCAAATACGACAATCCCCGTGAAGTCGGTGCCGACCGCATCGTCAACGCCGTCGCAGCGTATGAAAAATTCGGCGGCCCGGTCATCATCATCGACTTCGGCACGGCGACGACGTTTTGTGCCGTCAACCAGAAGGGGACCTATCTCGGCGGCGCTATCTGCCCGGGTATCGGCATCTCGACGGACGCCCTCGTGCAGCGTACGGCGAAACTGCCGCGTATCGAAGTCGTCCGCACGGATAAAGTCATTTGCCGCAATACCGTCGAAAGCATGCAGGCCGGCGTCTTCTACGGCTTTGTCGGCCAGGTCGACGGCATCGTCGCCCGCATGCGCAAGGAACTGGGCTGTAAGGCCAAAGTCGTGGCGACGGGGGGACTTGCCGTCATCGTCGCGCCGGCGACGGATTCCATCGACGTCGTCGAACCGATGCTGACTCTGGAAGGGCTGAGAATTATTTATGACCGCAACTGCTAAGCCCTTTACGATCGGCACGGTCACGCTTGAGGCACCGGTTATCCTGGCGCCCATGGCCGGCGTCTGC
>URLP01000114.1 GCA_900548635.1 uncultured Megasphaera sp. | reverse complement strand
CTTCGATTTCGAGGGACTGTGTAAGGGGCTTTTGGACAGCCCTTTGAGAATAAGGATATCCTGACAGCTAACTCCTTTGGAATAGGCTGTCAGGCGTTAGTCCATGTATCAAACTTCTCAAGAATCTCCCGCTTCTATAAGCGGGAGAGGTTCAATTCACGAGATGGAAGAAAAGTATTTACTTGTCGTACTTTTTTAACACTTGTTTTCTTTACTTTTTTAACTTCAGAGAAAAGTAAAACGTTTTATATTTGAATTGTGAAAGTTTTTGCTTAAAATCCCTTGACAATGTACTGTGTAAAGTGTACAATCTCAGTAACGTTTCCGATAGGGAATGATTTCCATTTTATTGTGACTAAGAGGTATGTTATCATGGGGTACTTAAAAAATTTGACCATCATGTGTTGTACAATCTAAACGTATTGTACAGCCACTAACAGGGACAATACAATACGACCTATTCATCCAGAGCAGCCGAGGGACTGGCCCGATGACGCTGCGGCAACCTACGTACGTAAGGTGCCAATTCCAGCAGGAGAATACCTGGCAGATGAAGTCATGGGCATACGTCTATTTATAGCGCCATCTGCATTGTGAGATGGCGCTTTTCTTTTTGCCAAAAGGAGCTGATGGCATGGAGCATGTGGCAAAATATTTGACAGAACTGATTGGCCAGACGCCGCTCTTGGAGCTGACGCACTGGCAGCAGCAGCACGGCCTCAAGGCCCGCGTCCTGGGGAAGCTGGAATACATGAATCCTTTAGGGAGCGTCAAAGACCGCGTCGCCGCGGCGATGATCGATGAAGGTATCAAAGAGGGGAAAATCAATCAGGATACGGTCATCATCGAACCGACGAGCGGCAATACGGGCGTCGGCCTGGCTATGGTCGCCGCCGTGAAGGGCCTGCACCTGATTTTGACCATGCCCGATACGATGAGCCTGGAACGGCGCAAAATCGTTTCGGCACTGGGAGCGGAAATTGTACTGACGCCAGGCATCGAGGGGATGCGCGGCAGCATCGGCAAGGCCGAAGAGCTGAAGAAAGCCTACGGCAACGCCTTCATTCCGCAGCAGTTCGACAATCCCGCCAATCCCGCCATTCACCGCCGCACGACGGCGGAAGAAATCTGGCGCGATACGGACGGCAAGGTGGACATCTTCATTTCGTCCGTCGGTACAGGGGGAACGATTACCGGCACGGCCCAGGGCCTCAAAGCCCATCGTGAAGAGGTGCGCATCGTCGCCGTAGAACCAAAGGATTCGGCCGTTTTAAACGGCGGCCGCCCGGGACCGCACGCCATTCAGGGGATTGGCGCCGGTTTCATCCCGAAGGTACTGGATATGTCACTCGTAGATGATGTGATCGACGTATCCAACGAAGACGCCTATGGGAGGGCCCGGGAAATCGCTAAGACGGACGGCCTTTTGGTCGGTATCTCGTCGGGCGCGTCGCTCCAGGCGGCACTGGAGCTGGCTCAAAAGCCAGAAAACGCCGGCAAGACCATCGTCGTCCTGTTGCCGGACGGCGGTGAACGCTATTTATCGACGGCTTTATTTAAGGGGTAAGCCGTAAAAAATTTTCCAGCCGGTATAGAGGGGGAGAAAGAATGAAGAAGAAGCATATCATAGCTATACTGGCCTGCAGTGTGATGCTTGCCGTCACAGGGGTGCTGGCCGGCTGCGGGGGCAGCCAGGCCGACAAAGACGGCACGCTGACGCTGACCAATGTCTCGTATGATCCAACGCGTGAGTTATATAAGGAATACAATGAATTATTTCAAAAACACTATCAAGAAGAAACAGGTAAAAACATCCGCATCATCCAGTCCCACGGCGGCTCGGGCAGTCAGGCCCGCTCTGTCATCGAAGGCAGCCGGGCCGACGTCGTGACCCTGGCCCTCTCTCATGACATCTCGCTCATCGAGAAGGCCGGCCTCATCCACGCGGGCTGGCAGGATGACTTTGCCAATGATTCGGCGCCGTACACGTCGACCATCGTCTTCCTCGTGCGCAAGGGGAACCCGAAAGGGATACGCGACTGGGATGACCTGGTGAAATCCGGCGTGAGCGTCATTACGCCGGATCCCAAGAGCAGCGGCGGTGCCTGCTGGAACTTCCTGGCCGCCTGGAGCTGGGGCCTTGACCATTTCGGGGGAAATGAGATCAAGACCCGGGCTTTCGTGACGGACCTCTATAAGAACGTCACTGTCATGGACTCCGGTGCCCGCGGTTCGACGACGACCTTCGTCGAAAACGGACAGGGCGACGTGCTCATTGCCTGGGAAAACGAAGCGCTTTATTCACTGCAGGAATATCCTGACAAATTCGAGCTCGTCGTGCCCAGCGTCAGCATCCTGGCCCAGCCGAGCGTCGCCGTCGTCGACCGCCTGGCTAAGCGCAAAGGCCATGAGGATGCGGCCCGGGATTATCTCCAGTACCTCTATTCCGACGAGGCTCAGGAGCTGGCAGCGAAGAACGGTTTCCGGCCGTCGAATCCGGACATCTTAAAGCGCCATGCCGACCGCTTCGATACACACGTCAAGTTGACGAAGATCAGCGATTTCGGCGGCTGGGATGCAGCGTATGTCAAATTTTTCGATGACGACGCCTTGTTCGACAAGATCATGGCCGACGTCAACGGCAATGAATAGGAGGTGAGCCGGATGAAACGCTTTTTTGCCCGTTCAGGCGGGCGCAATCAGATTATTCCGGGCTTCGGCCTCTCCATGGGCATGACGCTGACCATGCTTTCCCTTTTGGTCCTCATCCCGCTGGCTTCGGTCTTTGGCCATTCCCTGCAGCTGACGGCTGGCGACTACGCCAAGCTGATCACGAACAGCGGCATCCGCAATGCCTTCATCACGAGCCTTTCCTGTTCGCTTTTGGCGGCGCTCGTCAACTGCGTCTTCGGCTTCATCCTGGCCTGGGTCCTCGTCCGCTATGAGTTCACGGGCAAGCGCCTTTTGAACGGCGTCATCGAGCTGCCCTTCGCCCTGCCGACGGCCGTCGCCGGCATTACGCTCTCCAAGCTCTATTCGGATACGGGCTTCTTCGGCAGCTTCTTTGCAAGTCTCGGTATCCAGATTGCCTACACGAAGATCGGCCTGACCATCGCCATGGTCTTCGTCGGTATTCCCTTCGTCGTCCGCTCCATCCAGCCGGTCCTGGAGAAACTCGACCCGACCTACTAGGAAGCGGGCAGCATGCTCGGCGCCTCGCAGTTCACCATTTTCCGGCGCATCATTTTCCCGGAACTAAGGCCGGCACTCCTCACGGGCTTCGGCCTGGCCTTTGCCAGGGGCCTCGGCGAATACGGCAGCGTCATCTACATTTCCGGCAACAGTGCCAAGCATCACACGCAGGTCGTTTCCTACGTCATTATGCAGAAACTGAACTACGTCGACTATGCCAGCGCCACGGCCATTGCCCTGGCCATGCTGGTCATCGCCTTCGTCATCTTGTTTTCCATCAATATGATCCAGGTCCATCAGGCCCGGCGTGTCCAGTAGAGGAGGGGAGAGACTATGAAAGAGAATCATACCTTGAAAGTCGTCCTCCTGACGATTAGCGTCGTCTTCGTCGTCGCCATGCTCATCGTGCCGCTCATTTCGGTCATCGTCAATTCCCTGTCCCAGGGCTGGGACTTCTACATCCAGGCCCTGACGACGCCTTATGTCCTCTCGGCCCTGCGCCTGACCCTGATCGCGACAGTCGTCGCCGTCATCGTCAATACGATTTTCGGCCTCGGCGCGGCCTGGGCCATTTCCAAGTTCGACTTTCGGGGCAAGCATTTTCTGACGACCCTCGTCGATATCCCTTTTTCCATTTCACCGGTCATCGCCGGCCTGGCCTTCATCATGACCTTCGGCCGCATGGGCTGGATCGGCCAATGGATCGAAGTCCTGAACGACTATTTAGGGACGGATATCCAGATCGTCTTCGCCGTTCCCGGCGTCATCTTGGCGACGATTTTCGTCACTTTTCCCTTCGTCTTCCGTGAAATCATCCCCGTCCTCAGCACGAACGGCCGCGATGAAGAAGAAGCGGCAGCCCTCATGGGCGCCAGCGGCTGGACGATTTTCTTCCGCATCACCTTGCCGCAGATCAAATGGGCCCTCCTCTACGGCATCGTCCTCTGTACGGCCCGGGCCCTCGGCGAATTCGGCGCCGTCAGCGCCCTTTCCAAACTGCGCGGCGAGACCTTTACGCTGCCCCTGGAAATCGACGCCCTCTACCAATCGGGTTCAGCCGATGCCATTACGGCGGCCTTCGCCGTGTCCTCGCTCTTAGTACTCTTAGCTGTCATCGTCCTGCTTTTGCGCACGTTCCTTGAAGCTAAAGCGGACAAGTCATCGTAAAAGGAGGTGAAGCTCATGTACGTCGAAATGAAACACATCGAAAAGAATTACGGTTCCTTCCACGCCTCGCGCGATGTCTCCTTCGGCATTGAAAAGGGCAAGCTCGTCGCCCTCCTCGGACCGAGCGGCAGCGGCAAGACGACGATCCTGCGCATGCTGGCAGGCCTCGAGAACCCGAATGCCGGTGATATCTTCATCGACGGGCGCCGCGTCAACGACATTCCCGCCGCCAAGCGGGGCATCGGCTTCGTCTTCCAGAACTACGCCCTTTTCCGCTATATGACGGTCTTCGACAACGTCGCCTTCGGCCTGGAGATACAGAAGCGGCCGAAAGATGAGATACGCCGCCGCGTCCTGGAAATGATCGACCTCGTCGGCCTTTCCGGCATGGAGAAGCGCTATCCCAACCAGCTCTCGGGCGGCCAGCGCCAGCGCGTGGCCTTTGCCCGGGCCCTGGCACCGAACCCGCAGGTCCTGCTCCTCGATGAACCCTTTGCGGCCATCGACGCCAAAGTGCGTCAGGAACTGCGCAACTGGCTCAAGGATACGATCCACCGCGTCGGCATTACGAGTATCTTCGTCACCCACGACCAGGACGAAGCCGTCGAAGTAGCCGATGAAATCATCATCACCAACCACGGCCATATCGAACAGGTCGGTACGCCGCTCGATATTTACCGTTCGCCTAAGACGCCTTTTGTCGCACAATTTATCGGAACTCCGGTAACCATCCCAAACTGCCACATCCTCACCGGCTTCCGAAACATCGGTGAAAGCAAAGAAGCCATCATCCGCCCAGAATTCCTGAAGATTTACAAATACGGGACGCTCCAGCAGTACATCAGTGCCGCTGAAGAAGGGAAGGTCGAAGCTGTCGTCTTCCGCGGCAGCCACCTCGACGTGACGGTCAACATCAAGGGCCTTGCCATCCACGGCGAGTATTCCTTCGATGATCCGCCCCTTACGGTAGGCGAGACCGTCCAGGTCCTGATTTACCGCTTGTACGTCCTCGACGGCGACAAGACGTATCTCAAAGAAAACAGTGCCATGACCCCGGCCGACGTTTTCTATATTTAAAAAGGAGTGTATCCGACTATGCAGATTACCAGCGAGAAGATCATCCATACGGATGTCCTCATCATCGGCGGCGGTAC
>URLP01000113.1 GCA_900548635.1 uncultured Megasphaera sp. | reverse complement strand
GATGACGTCGGGATAGATGGTGCCCTGTGCCAGGAAGTCGACGGAGCCGATCTTACGGCCTTCGTCTTCGAAGACGCGGATGAATTCTTCGCCGATGATCTTGCGTTTCTTTTCCGGATCGCTGACGCCTTCGAGCTTCTTGAGGAAGCGTTCCGACGCATCGACGCGGATGAAGTTCATGCCGCTGTCTTTGAAAGCCGCTTCCACTTCGTCGCCTTCGTTCTTGCGGAGCAGGCCGTGGTCGACGAAGATGCACGTCAGCTGGCTGCCGACGGCTTTGGAGATGAGGGCGGCTGCGACGGAGCTGTCGACGCCGCCGGAAAGGGCGAGAACGACTTTGCCGTCACCGACGGTTTCCTTGATGTTGGCAATGGCTGTCTTGGCGTAGTTGGCCATGGTCCAGGAGCCGGTGCAGCCGCAGACTTCGAAGAGGAAGTTATGGATCATTTCTTTGCCGTGTTCCGTGTGGAGTACTTCCGGATGGTACTGCATGGCATAGAGTTTCTTTTCTGTGTTCTGCATGGCAGCGACGGGGCAGTTGGCCGTATGGGCGACGATTTCAAAGCCTTCCGGGATGGCTGCAACGTAGTCCTGATGGCTCATCCAGACGATTTCCTTTTCCTGCAGGCCTTTGAAGAGCGGTGATGCGGTGTTGACGTCGATTTCGGTCTTGCCGAATTCGCGCATGTCTGCATGCTTTACGTCCCCGCCGAGGGTCTGAGCCATGAACTGCATGCCGTAGCAGAGGCCGAGGACCGGGATGCCGAGATGGAAGACTTCTGCTTCGATCTTCGGTGCATTGTCTTCGTAGACACTGCCCGGGCCGCCGGTGAAGATGATGCCCTGGGGCTTGAGTTCCTTAATCTTTGCAACTGCTTTGTGATACGGATATACTTCGCAGTAAACGTGGTTTTCACGGACGCGCCGTGCAATGAGCTGGTTATACTGACCACCAAAATCGACAACGATGACGAGTTCTTTGGTATCCATTAATTGCCTCCTCGTGAAATACTATCTCGGACAGCGGCTGCTGCCTATTTGATTCGATTATATTATTATACCATAGGATAGGGATAGTGACCAGTTATTCTTTCGGCACTTCGTCTTTCCGGTTTACTTCTTCTTCGCAGCCTTCACGATAGAGGTCTTTGAGGACGCAGGCGCGGGTGATCATGCCGACGACGCGCTTGTTGTCGACGACGGGCAGGACTTTCAGGTGTTCCAGGATCATGACGGCGGCGACTTGTTCGACGTCGGCTTTCGGCGTGGTAATCATGACGTCCTTGGTCATCAGCTTCGAGCAGGGCTGGTCGAGGAGTTTATGGAATTCCTTGGCGTATTTGCTGACGCGGCTGGTGTAAATCTTCGAGCCGATGAAGGGCAGGGAGCGCGGGATATGCGGCTTCGAGCTGCGGTACATCAGGTCGGCGCTGGAAATGAGGCCGATGAGATGGTCTTCGCTGTCAACGACGGGCACGGCCAGGAGACGGTGCTTGATGAAGGCGCGAAAGACGTCGCGCACAGGGATATCCGGCGTTACCGAGATGAAGACTTTTTCCATGACGTCACGGACGCGGACGGTTGGTTTCTTGATGTCATTCTTTTCTTCTGCCATATTGCTCCCCCCTTCCCTTTAGTCGTCGCCGTATTCACGGTAGAGTTCATCGAGGATGTTGCCGCGGGTAACGATACCGACGATGTGTTTTTCCTTGACAATCGGGATGACTTTCAAATGTTCAGCGACCATAACGCCGGCAATCTGTTCAACTTCCGCATCCGGTGCTGCGATGATGACGTCTTTGGTCATCATGTCGCGGGCCGTGCAGGCCATGAGTTTCTTGAAGCCCTTGTCGTATTCGCTGATACCGTTGTAGTAGATGCTGGCCCCGAGGAGGTTGACATAGTGCGGGACGTGGGGTTTGACTTTCTTGTAAAGTAAATCCGCATCCGTAACGATGCCGACGAGTTCATCCTTTTCATTGATGATGGGGATAGCCATAATGTGGTTCTTGACGAACATGTTAACCAGATCGAAAACAGACGTTTCCGGATGGGCCGTGACAAAGTTCTTTTCCATAATATCCGATGCAGTACGTTTGCTCATACAGTATCACTCCTTTTAAAATCTTATATTATTAATATTAGACATGAAAGGCTTGATTTCCTGCTATGAAGATGAAAAAAAGAGTTGTCTGTTGAAGACAACTCTTTTTTCGTGGTTCGTTTGGCGTGGGGCGTTTGGCGTAGGATTCGCGCGGGTTTTCACGGCCAACGATCCACGGAGCACGGTCCACGGGGCCGCAGGCCCCTTATTTCCCGCAGTATGCGATGACTTCTACTTCTACGAAGACGTCTTTCGGGAGGCGGCTGATTTCTACGCAGGAGCGGGCCGGGAGGTTCTTCTTGAAGTATTTGCCGTAGACTTCGTTGACGGCGCCGAAGAAGTTGATGTCTGTGAGGTAGACAGTCGTTTTGACGACGTCATCATAGGTAAGACCTGCTTCTTCGAGGATAGCGCCGACGTTCTTCATGCACTGTTCGGCCTGGGCGACGACGCCGCCGGAGACGATTTTGCCTTTTTCCGGATTGATGGCGATCTGGCCGGAAGCGAAGAGGAAGTCACCGGCTTTGATAGCCTGAGAGTAAGGGCCGACTGCACCCGGAGCTTTAGTCGTGCTGATAACATTTACTGCCATAATGAATGCATCTCCTTAGTGTAAATTCTAGTTTTATTATACCACAAGGTTCCCTTCTTTGTCGTACTGCTTCTTGTTCAGGCCACAGATAAACCAGGCGGCGATAGTGAGGGCCATGAAGACCCACGACGAGAAGATGGACATGCGCGTGTCCGGATTGTAGAGCATGCCGATGGTGACGAGGATGAGGAAGATGATGCAGAAGTAGTTGGCGTACGGGTAGAGGGGCGATTTGAAAGGATGTCTGGCCATCACTTCAGGACCCCAGAACTTGCGGAAATTCTTCTGCGAATAAGCGAGGACGAACCAGGCCACCATGCCCGGGAAGACGGAGGCGCTGTAGAGGTAGAGGAAGAGCTTCGAGTCCGGGATCAGGTAGTTGAGGATGACGCCGATGACCAGGACGAGGAGCGTGACGGCAATGCTGTTGCGCGGCACGCCGCTCGGCGAGAGCTTGGCGAAAATCTTCGGTGCCTGTCCGTTCTTAGCTAAGGTGTAGAGCATGCGGCCCGAGCTGTACATACCGCTGTTGCAGCCCGAGAGGGCCGCCGTGAGGACGACGAAGTTGATGATGCCTGCCGCCGCCGTGATGCCGACTTTGGCAAAGGTCATGACGAAGGGGCTGCCGATATAGCTGACTTCGTCCCAGGGATAGATGCAGAGGACGACGAGGAGCGAGCCGATGTAGAAGATGAGGATACGCCAGACGATGTTGTTGACGGCCTTCTTCAGGGTCCGCTGCGGGTCCTGGGCTTCGCCGGCGGTAATGCCGATGAGCTCGACGCCCTGGAAAGAGGCGGCGACGACACACATGGCCGCCAAGAGGCCGCCCCAGCCGTTGGGCATGAAGCCGCCGTGGGACCAGAGGTTGCTGAAGCCGACGGGGACGCCGCCGTTGCCGAAACCGAAGAAGATGACCGCCGCGCCGACGAAGAGCATGACCAGGATAGTCACGACTTTGATCAGGGCGAACCAGAATTCGAATTCCCCGTAGTACTTGACGGCAGCCATATTGGCGGCAGCGACGATGGCCATGCCGGCGAAGGCTGAGATCCATTGAGGCAGGGCCGGGAACCAGTAGTGGACGTAGATGCCGACGGCCGTGATTTCCGAAAGGCCGACGACGACCCAGAAGAACCAGTACGAGCAGGCCGTGAGGTAGCCGACAAAGGGGCTGATGTACTTATGACCATAGGTGGCAAAGGAGCCCGTCACCGGTTCCTGGTAAAGCATTTCCCCCATGATGCGCATGATGAAGAACATGACGACGCCGGTCACAGCATAGCAGAGGAGGACCGACGGGCCCGCCATCTGGATAGTGTTGGCCGAACCCATGAAGAGGCCGACGCCGATGGTGCCGCCGAGGGCGATCATTTCGATGTGCCGCGGCTTCAGGCCGCGTTCCATATTCTGTTTTTCCATCCAATACCCCCTATTTCAGCGTGACGAAATAGTGGTTGTCTTTGAGCATGGTCATCAGGCGTTCGACGTGCTTTTCGTTGGCCGTTTCCAGTTCCAGGGAGACGGCGGTCATGCCCATGTCGATGCCGTGCTGGCTGCGTTCGTGCGTGATGGAAAGGACGTTGGCGTTCGTGCCGGCGATGAGGGTCAGGAGCTTGACCAGTTCGCCCGGGACGTCGGGGATGACGGTCTGGAAGAAAATCTTGCGCTGCGACTTGATCAGGCCCTGGTTGATGACGCGGGTCATGTTGTTGACGTCGATATTGCCGCCGCTGACGAGGGCAGCGACTTTTTTGTTGCGGATGCCGGAAATCTTGCCGCTCATGAGAGCTGCGACCGGTACGGCGCCGGCCCCTTCGGCGACGGTCTTGCCCCGTTCGAGGAGCAAGAGGATGGCGCTGGCGATTTCCGATTCGTCGACGGTGACGATTTCATCGACGTATTTTTTGCAGATTTCAAAGGTCAAGTCGCCCGGCGTCTTGACGGCGATGCCGTCGGCCAAGGTTGCCTTGCCGTTATAGGTGATGACCTGGCCTTTGGCGATGGATTCCTGCATGGACGGCATGTTTTCCGTCTGGACGCCGATGACCTTGATCTTCGGGTTGACGCTCTTGGCCGCTACGGCGAGGCCGGAAATGAGGCCGCCCCCGCCAATAGGCGCGACGATGGCATCGACATCAGGGAGCTGTTCCATGATTTCCAGGGCAATCGTGCCCTGGCCGGCGATGACCTGGGGATCATTGAAGGGATGGACGAAGGTGTAGCCGTGTTCCGCCGTCAGTTCGACGGCCTTGGCTGCCGCTTCATCGAAGAAATCCCCGTAGAGGACGACGTTGGCGCCGTAGCCGCGGGTCGCCGTGATTTTGCTCAAGGGGGCGTGTTTCGGCATGCAGATGACGGACTGGCAGCCGTATTCGCTGGCAGCGAGGGCTACGCCTTGGGCATGGTTGCCGGCGGAAGCGGCGATGACGCCCTTTTCCCGTTCTGCCGGCGTCAGAGAGGCGACTTTATTATAGGCACCGCGCAGTTTAAAGGAGCCTGTGCGCTGCAGGTTTTCCAGTTTCAGATAGACGTCGCAGCCGGCCCGATCGCTGACGGAATTACTGTACGAAAGACCCGTGACCTGGGCGACGCCCTTCAAACGTTCCCGTGCTTCTTCAATCATCTTTAAAGTAACTTTTTCTTCACTCATCATAGACGCTGCCAAAAGGCAGCTTCCCTCCTTTTCATTTCATTAATAATACGTATGCTTTATGGTTTCATCATACGCCGTTTGTTGTCTACTGTCAAGAGAATATTTGCGTATGTGTATCTTTATAATAGACATTTGTTTCAGAACGGGCGGTGTACAGGATTCGCGCGGGCCGCCGATTAGGGCGGCCCCT
>URLP01000112.1 GCA_900548635.1 uncultured Megasphaera sp. | reverse complement strand
CAGCCGGCAAAGTGACGAT
Source organism: uncultured Megasphaera sp. (assembly GCA_900548635.1). Lineage (GTDB taxonomy): Bacteria > Bacillota > Negativicutes > Veillonellales > Megasphaeraceae > Megasphaera. The sequence continues at coordinate 5,829 of URLP01000112.1, read as the reverse complement.
CGCCGGCTGGGTCGACGGTTACGGCAACCTTGTAGAAATCGACCACGGCAACGGTTTCGTCACCCGTTACGGCCACAACTCCATGCTCCTCGTTACGGTCGGGCAGGAAGTCAAGGCCGGCTCCATCATTTCCCTGGCCGGCAGTACGGGCCGCAGCACGGGTCCGCACGTTCACTACGAAGTCCGCGTCAACGGCACGCCGACGAACCCCTTGTTATTCCTTCCATAAGAAGATGCTATTTACGGCAACTGCCTGAAAGGAGTCATTATGAAAAAATACACCTGCCTTCTGACACTCTGTATCTTTTTCACGGCTCTTTTTTCAGGCGGCTGCTCTTTTTTTGGCCATAATACAGGCGTCCTCATCGGTACGAACCTGGCCCTGAGCGGTAAGGGCATGTCCTATTCGACGTCGACCGAACGAGGCGTAGAACTGGCCAAGGATATCGTCAACGACCGGGGCGGCCTCCTGGGAAAACCGGTCCAGCTCGTCTCCGTCGACAACCACGGCAAGCCCGAAGATGCCGAAGCAGCGATCCAGCAGCTGACCATCCGCCACGTCTCGGCCATCATCGGTCCGGATTTAACAGACTGCACACGGGCCGTCATCCCCAATGCGGAAGCCGTGAAGATACCCCTCATCAGCCCGGCCTGCACGCAGCCGGATATCACTGTCGATGACAAGTCCCATGAAGTCTACCGCTATATCTTCCGCGCCGCCTACCTCGATGCCTCCCAGGGGAGGGCCATGGCGGACTATGCCGTAAAGCAGCTCCATGCAAAACGGGCGGCGGTCTTCTATTATCCCGATAAGATGTATGCTCAGGGCCTGGCCGAATATTTCCGCAGCGCCTTTGTGGCTGACGGCGGCGACGTGCCCGTCTTCATCGCTGCAGAAGACAGCAGCGACCTCGGGCAGTATCTGCCCCTTTTAGCGCGGGAACAGATCGACGTCATCTATCTGCCCGGCTACGATGACTGGACGATTCCTGCCATTACGCTCCTGCGCAGCCGCGGTATCAGCGTGCCCCTCCTCGGACCGGACGGCTGGAACGGGCTCAAAATGCTTCAGGACATCGATCCGGCCTATTTGACGCAGCTCTATTATACGGACCACTATGCCGGCCACGAAGCCAGCGAGGCGGCAAAGGCTTTTTCGAATGCCTATTATGAAAAATACGGCGAATGGCCTGACAGCTATGCCGCCCTGGGCTACGACGCCTTCATGATTACGGCCGACGCCATTGCGCGCTGTCAGTCAGGGGACGCGGCCGATGTGGCCAAAGAATTGGAAAAGACCATCGATTATCAGGGGGCGACGGGGACGATGTCCCTCGATGCCAACCACGACGCCATAAAAGATGTCTTCATCATGACCCTTGCCGGCGGTCAGCCCCAGCTGGCGGCGACGATTCCGGCAGAACGTCAGACGCAGTAAGGCAGGTAGTTGACCATGGCTTTGCGCCGTTCCTGCCAGTCCGGCATGCGCATCGTCATGGCGTCGTAGAAATGGCGCGAGTGGTTGGGCTGCAGAAAGTGGCACAGTTCGTGGAGCATGACGTGGTCGATGATGGCTTCGGGCATGACCGTGAGGTACGTATTCATCGTGACGATGCCCTTTAACGGCATGCACGAACCCCAGCGCGAACGCATGAGGCGCTGCTTGAGGATGGGCTCGGCCAGATTATATTCGTCAAAAAGGGGCAGCATGCGTTCAAGACTGGCCGGGAACATCTTCTTCCCCAGGGACTGGAGCAGCTTGTGATAAAGCTTCTGCCGCATTTCCAGCGTGTCGTCGGCAAGCTCCATGAAGACCGTGCTGCCGCTGCGGCGGATACTGTTGTTTAGGCCCAGGCGGACGTCCAGGGCGTACGGCTTTCCGGCTAGGCTGAGCGTATCGCCGTCGCTGAGAGTCAGCCTGGGGAAGCGGTGCTGCCGTTCTTCCATTTCTGTCACGGCTTTCGTGATGAAGGCTTCCTTTTTCTGCAGGAAGTCGAAGATATAGCTCCAGGGCAGGCGCTGGGGCGCTGAAATATACAGCGTGCCGTCGCTGCGGACGTGGAGATTGATGTTCTTTACTTTTTTGCGGACCAGGAGGACCGGGAAGGTGCGGCCCTGGGCCGTGAATTGATGGGTTTCACTGTTCATACAGATACCTCGCAGAGAAATAAGATGTAAGGAGAAAATTATGCTCGATTTTACAGCTATCGACTTTGAAACGGCTAATAAATATGCCAACAGTGCCTGCTCGCTGGCAGCGGTCACCATGCATGACGATCAGTGTGTCAAAGAAGGCTATACGCTCATTAAACCGCCTTTTATGGTTTTTGACAAGGAAAATATTCAAATCCACGGTATCACGCCGGATCAGGTCGCGCACAAGCCGAAATTCGATGCCCTCTGGGACCGCATCCGGCCTCATCTGGAAGGGCGCATCCTCGTCGCTCACTACGCCGTCTTCGATACGCGCGTCCTGCGCAGCCTTTTGAAGACGTATCATTTGGAAAAACCAAAGGCTTCCTATGCCTGTACGGTCCAGATTTCCCGCCGCGTCTGGCCCAACCTGCCGAACCATAAGCTCGATACTGTCGCCAATTATTTAGGCTATTCCTTCCATCACCACCAGGCCCTGGACGATGCCCGGGCCTGTGCCTACATCGTCCTCAAAGCGGCTGAAATCGTCGGTGCTTCGTCTATGGAAGAACTCCTCGACGCGACACACCTTACTTTGAAGAGGCTGTAAAAAATACTTGTTCGTTCGCCGTAGGGCGTAGTCGTTCATCGTATGGGATTAAAAAATGACAAGCCATCACGATGAACGATGAACGAACAACCTTTGCGCTAAAAAAATCATGCATACTAGCAGAAATCTTCACACTATATTGACTAGTCAATTTATAAGCGTTATGATATATTCCGTCAATAAATTTGACTAGTCAATTATAAAAGGAGCGATTGCATTGATAAAAGAAAGATTATGGACTCGTGATTTCGTGGCTTTGGTCCTGGCCAATGGCTTTTTATTCGCTGGTTTCCATTTTCTCTTGCCGACGATTACCCTCTATGCCGCTAGTTTAGGAGCTACTGGCGGGGAAATCGGGCTTATCGGCGGCATCTTTGGCTATTCGGCCATTTGTATCCGCCTGTTCACGGATACCGGTGTCCACTATTTAGGGAAAAAGAAGTGCCTTTACCTGGGCCTGGCTCTTTCCATTTTAGCCACCGTGTCGTATTATATGTTTGATAGTATCCACGCCATCGTAGCTGCCCGTATCCTCCACGGCTTCGGTTTTGGCCTGAGCACGACTTTTGCAGCGGCTATCGTCGCCGATGTCATCCCGGCCAGCCGCCGCGGCGAAGGGATTGGCTATTTTGGCTTGGGCAGTACGGTCATGATGGCACTGGCTCCGGCTGTCGGTTTATTTTTGCTCAATGATATCAGCCCGGCAGCTTTGTTCTTCTCGTCGGCTGCCGTTTCCTTCCTGGCTGTCCTTGTCAGTATTTTCTGTCATGCCGGTAAGAAAGTTCGTCAGGTAGAAGTGACGGAAAAGGCTTCCCTGCGTGACCGCATCTGTGAAACGGGCACGGGCCTTCCCGCTATTTTGACGATTTTCTTCGGCGCCGCTTATGGCAGTGTCAATACGTATATCGCCATGATGGCTGCAGAAGCCCATATTGAAAATGCCGGTTTATTCTTCATCATTGGGACGCTGTTCGTCTTCATTTCCCGTCCTTTTGGCGGCCGTCTCCTCGATGCCAAAGGCGCCTTTGCCGTCGTCATGCCCGGGTCGGTCTTGTATTTGATCGGGTTGTTGCTCATCATGGCCGCCCATTCGCTCATGGTCTTGCTGGCAGCTTCTGTTTTTTATGGTTTAGGTGCCGGCCTGCTGCTCCCGGCTCTGCTGACGTGGATCCTGAATATGGTCCGCCCGGAACGTCGCAGTTCCGCCAGCGCGACCTTCTATAATATGCTCGATATCGGTACCAGCACGGGTATCCTCGTCTTGGGCGTCATCGCCGGTATGGTAGGCTATCGCCACATGTACTGGAGTGTCACAGCCCTTATGATTTGTTTTGCTGTCCTGTTCATGTTCTGTCATTATCGTTATGGCAGCGATGTCATGGCTAGTCAGAAAGTGGGAAAAGGAGCCGTCGCCGATATCCATAAAGATTGAGAGGTATCCTAATGGACGTACGAGATCGGAAAGATGATGAATTGATACGACAATTATTCTGTACGACCCGGATTTTTTCCCGGACTTTGAACGGCTGTGTAGCCCCTTTAGGACTTCACAGCTCGGAATGGATGGTCCTGAACTTCATTCACTTGAATGACGGCATTGCCCAGGCCGATTTGATTCGTTATTTCAAGGTGGAAGCGGCGGCGATTACGCGCACGTTGAGCCGGCTGGAGAAGAAAGGCCTGATTCGCCGTCATCCTATGGAGAAAGGGCGGGGTAAGTACATCGAATTGACCGAAGCCGGCCGGGACCTGTTTGCCAAAGCGGAACCTTTTGTAACGGCCCATCGGAGACAGGCCTTGCAGGGATTGTCAGCAACGGAACGTCAGCAGCTATTGACGCTGTGTGCGAAAGTCCAAGCGGCTTTAGAGGCGGAGTAGTATATATTTTTATCATATAGAGGGTATACCTATACTGATTTCCCATAGATAGCTTACAAATCATCAGCATATGCGTATAATTAAATCAAGATATTACCTATGCTGAAAGGAGATTTTAAAAATGAAAATTGTCTTGTTGGAATCGTTAGGTATCAGCCAGGAATTGCTTGATTCGTATGTAAAACCCTTGAAGGAAAAAGGCTATGAATTTGCTGCGTATGAACGCAATGATGACCCAGCCGTCCAGATTGAAGAAGCGAAGGACGCCGATATCCTCATCATCGCCAACATGCCCCTTAAAGCGGAAGTCATCAATGCCTGCCCGAACCTGAAGTACATCGACGTTGCCTTTACAGGTGTTGATCACGTCGCCTTGGATGCTGCCAAAGCAAAAGGCATCAAAGTCAGCAATGCATCGGGCTATTCGACCGTTGCTGTTGCTGAATTGACCATCGCCATGATGCTCGACTTGCTCCGCCGCGTTCCCCAGGTCGATGCGGCTTGCCGTGCTGGAGGCACGAAGGCCGGCCTTGTCGGCAACGAACTGGAAGGGAAGACAGTCGCACTCGTCGGCACGGGGCATATCGGACACCGCGTCGCCGAACTCGTCCATGCTTTCGGTGCTAAAGTCATCGCCTACAATGGTTTCTCCCATAAAGCCGATACGGAACTCATCAAATACCTGCCTATGAAGGAAATGATGGAACAGGCCGACATCGTCAGTCTCCACTGCCCGGTAACGGATAAATCCCGCGGCCTGATCAACAAAGAAACCTTGTCCTACATGAAACCGACAGCCTTCCTGGTCAACGAAGCACGCGGTCCTGTCGTTGTCTCCCAGGACCTGGCGGATGCCCTGAACAGCGGTAAGATCGCCGGCGCCGGCATCGACGTTTTCGAAAACGAACCGCCTCTCGATACCAACCATCCGCTTCTCCATTCCAAGAATACCATCGTCACGCCGCACGTCGCCTTCGCCACGGCAGAATCCATGGCCAAACGCGCCGTCATCGTCTTCGACAACATCGACGCCTACTTAGCAGGCAACCAGAAAAACGTCATCCTCTAATTTCACACCTTTTTACAAAGGGGCTGTCGCATTCAGCGACAAGCCCCTTTTGTGATTTGTTTGGCGTGATTCGTTTGCCGAAAATTCTCGCAAATGCAAAAATACGCAATGTACAGGATTCAGGCGGGCCGCCGGTTAT
>URLP01000111.1 GCA_900548635.1 uncultured Megasphaera sp. | reverse complement strand
GGTACGAACTTCCACGGCCGTTACGAATACCTGCCCATCCCGTCCCTGGAAAAAGCCTGTGAAACAGTCATCGAAATCGCAAAAAGAGCGTATAAAGCAGATAAAGGCGGAGAAGAGTAGCTGTAGGGGCGGCTTTACTGAAAACTGAAAACTACAAACTTCACCATCATGGAGGATAATGACATGAAAGATATTACACCAGACTTACTTTATCAGTTCCGCACGTCCTATGATGCGGATGCACAGGCTCAGGTCCTACATGCGGCTTTGGCCAAGACAGATATGGCCGAGCTTTCTTATGTGCCCGGTGCGGCAGCCAAATTGAAAGGCGCCTTTTCCGTAGAAGTGAAGACCCGCGGCATTACGGCTCAGCAGAAGTCCGGCCGCTGCTGGCTCTTTGCAGCCCTCAACATCCTGCGCGAAAAGGTAGCAGAAAGATGCAGCCTCGACCAGTTCGAGCTGTCTCAGAACTACCTCTCTTTTTACGATAAATTGGAAAAGGCCAACAATTTTCTGGAAATGGTCATCGAAAATGCCGACGCGCCCCTCAAGGGCCAGCTCATGCAGTACGTCCTGCGGGGCATGACGGATGGCGGCTACTGGTCGGAAGCGGTGGACCTCATCGAAAAGTACGGCGTCGTACCGAAACAGGTCCAGCCGGAAACGTACCAGTCGAACCATACGGACCGCTTCGTCGCGACCCTGAATCGGCTCCTGCGCAAGGATGCCATGGAATTGCGTCAGCTCATTAAAGACGGTAAGGACCCGTATGCGCGCAAGGCGGAAATGCTCCAGGAAGTCTACAAGGCGGAATGCATCGCCTTCGGCCAGCCCGTGCAGACCTTCGATTTTACCTACCGTGATAAAGACGGTAACTACCACGAAGAACGGGATTTGACGCCTCTTGATTTTTATCAAAAGTACGTCGGCCTGTCCCTGCGCGACTACGTCGCCGTGATTAATGAACCGACGGCGGACAAGCCCCTGGATACGCCCATCCAGTTCCACGCCGTGGAAAATATGACGGGCTGCGACATGAAGGCCCTGAACCTCAGCCAGGACGCCATGGAAGCGCTCTGCGTCAAGCAGCTGAAGAAGGGTCAGGCCATTTGGTTCGCCTGCGATGCCGGGGCTTTTGGCGCCCGCAAGGAAGGTATCTGGGATCCGGATAGCGTCCAGTATGAAGCCCTTCTGGGCGGCTTTTCGACGGCTATGCCCAAAGGCAAGCGCCTGGAATATAACGGCAGCTCGGCGACGCATGCCATGCTGCTCACAGGTGTCCATTTTGACAGGGACGGCAAACCGGACCGCTGGAAAATCGAAAATTCCTGGGGCAAAGACGTGGGCGACCAGGGCTACTTCGTCTGCTCGGAAAAGTATTTCCAAGAATTCGTCTATGAAGCCGTCATCGACCGCTGCCACTTCAGTCCGGAACAAGCAGCCCTGCTGGAAAAAGACCCTGTCATCATCAACGCTTGGGACGAAGATTACTAGAAGGGAAGGCACTTCATGTATACCTTTGATGGCAAATCTTATAACTGCCCTTTTGACTGCTTCATCGACATCATCAAAGGGAAATGGCGGACGTCTATTTTACTGGCCTTGGCAGATGGCCCGGTGTTCTTTGCCAGCCTGCAGCGGTGCCTGCCGGGCATTAGCGCCAAAGTATTGACGGAAAATCTCCATGTTTTCGAACGGAACGGCTTGATCATACGGACCGTTCATGCTACGGTACCGCCGACCGTCGCTTACAACTTGACCGATAGAGGCCAAAAGCTGATCCGCGTCATGCAGGGCATCAACGGCTGGGTCGACGGTTTCTTTGGACAATAAATTGAATTCTTATATGAGGGAGGTTTTTATTATGACCCCTAACCAACTGGCTGACGAAATTTATCATCAAGCCCGTCTGGCTGGCTATGATGACTGCGGCATTATTCCTATTGAAGAAATGGATGAATACCAGGAGCGACTGCAGGAGCGGCTACAGCATGTCCCTGGCAGCCGTCCTTTCTATGAACAAATAAAGCCAACCATGAATAGCCGCCAACGGTTTCCTTGGGCTAAATCCATCATTATCTGTACGTGGTGGATGGGCCGTTACAGCCTGCCCGATTCGTTGCAAGGTAAATATGCCCGTGCTTTCTTTTTGGCTCCGAATGTCACGATGGATGATGAAGAGAAACGAAAAAAAGGGGCTTTCAAAGAGTGGCTGACAGCCCAAGGAATTCGTTGGGATGGTGGCGACAATGGCATCCCCTTCCAAATTGGCGGGCTTCGCCATGCTGCGATGAAGGCTGGTTTGGGCATTATCCGCAAGAATAATTTTCTTTATACGGAACACGGTTCTTTCGTCGAATTGGAAGGCTTCGCCATCGATGCGTCTTGCGTCCTACGCCAGCATCACGACATAAAGCCTTGCGCCCCTCAGTGCCATCTCTGCCAAAATCACTGTCCTACACAGGCCTTGTCTGCTCCGTTTACGATGAATCCACTACAGTGCGTATCTTTCTGGAATACTTTCGGGAAGAGCCAGCTGCCGCCGGGCTTTCCGGAAAAAGCCATGGAATCATGGATTATCGGCTGTGATGCCTGTCAGAATGCCTGCCCTTATAATCAGGTGCCGTCGGCTAAGCCGGAAAAAGGCGTTCCTGAACTGATCCGGAATGCCATGCATTGGTTGGATCCGGAAAATATGAAAGATGCGTCTGACGAGGTGCTGAAAGAAAAGGTCCTTCCTTTATGTCACGAACACATCCAGGAGCTCGATACATTGCGGCGCAGTGCTATCCGTTATTCGAAAAATCAAAAGGGCCAGTAAGGATATTTTGTTTTCTAATATAAAAAAGCGCTATCTTCCTGAGATAGCGCTTGGAATCATGTTAGAACATGGTATTGTCGTTGGCGGCTTTTTCCGGGATATCCTGGATGACGTCCCAGTGTTCGACGATTTTCCCGTCTTTGATGCGGAAGATGTCGACAGCCGCTTGACCACGGTCTTCTTTGTTGAGTTTGATATGATTATGGATGAAGACTAAGTCGCCGTCAGCGCCGATGTGCTTGATAACAGCCGTGCTGTCCGGATACGCTTTCAAGAAACCGGAGACGCCGTCCTTAAAAGCTTGTTTGCCATCGGCGAATTCCGGGCTGTGTTGTTTGTATTTCGGTCCGACCAGGGTGTCGATGACAGCGGTGTCGTGTTTGTTGAATACTTCGTTCCAAAAATATTCAGCTACGGCTTTATTGTTTTTGAAATGAGGCGTATCCGCTGCGAATGATGTACCCATGGGCAGGCAGCCGACAAGAGCCAGGGCCAAGCCTAAAAAAATTGCTTTTTTGTTCATGTGAAAGAACCTCCTTTGTTGATGACTTTATTATAAATAATATTTCTCATTTATAAAAGAGGGCACTTTTAAGTTAGGCCCTTACGTATAGGTAAGTATTTGTATTTTCTATGGTCTATTTTTTATGAAAGGAAAAACTATGATTCGCAATATCGTTCATGACGTCATTTTCTTGGGCCGGCAATCTGAAATAGCAACGAAAGCGGATTTGCCCGTCGTTCAGGATCTTCTCGATACGCTGAAGGCCAATCGTATGACCTGTGTCGGCATGGCAGCCAACATGATAGGCTCGTTGAAGCGCATCATCGTCGTCCATACAGACGGGGGCGACGAAATCCTCATCAATCCAGTTATCGAAAAGAAGGCAGATCCTTTTCCAGCAGAAGAAGGATGCCTGTCCTTGGTCGGTAAGCGAAAGACGACGCGGTATCGGAAGATACAAGTCTTTTACCAGGACCGCCGTTTCCGCAAGCACCGTCAGACCTTTACTGGGTGGACAGCCCAGATTATCCAGCATGAATGTGACCACTTGGACGGTATCATCATATGAATCGATCGATGATTGCGAATTTGATGAAGCCTTTGACGCTGGGGCTGATCGTGGCGGTGTTCCTGGCCATTCACTGGGCCATCCCTTCGTTTTACAGTACATTGTGGCAATTGACGGTGAGCCATGATGTCCAAGGACTGACATCGTATATTTCTTCTTTTGGCAGCGTTGCCGTAGTCCTCATGATTTTGCTCATCGTTCTGACCAATATGACCGGTCTGCCGTCGGTCCAGTTCGTCACGGTCAACGGCATCCTCTTCGGCGTGTTGCCGGGCATCATCATTTCCTGGGCCGGTCAGGTCATCGGCAACATCCTGGCCTTCATCATCCTGCGCTACGTCTTCCGCCGCAAGGCCCAGTCCCTGGTAGAGAAGAGCCGCTGGCTGGCGAAGGTCAACCGCAGTGTCGATTTCAAGTTGATTTTCTTCTTCCGGTCGATCCCGTATTCTCCGAACTTCATTGTCACCGCTCTCTGTGCCTTGAGCCGCGTGGGCTTTGCGGAACATGCAGCGGCGACGCTGGCCGGGAAATTCCTGGCCGTCTGTCTGGAAGTCTGGCTGGGCTATGACCTGATTCACTTTTCACTCTGATAGGAGGTTTTTCTTATGGGTTTGATTCGAGCAGCTGTCGGCGCCGTCGGCGGCGTCCTGGCGGATCAGTGGAAAGAGTTTTTCTACTGTGACAGCCTGAATGAAAATATTTTGATGGCCAAAGGCCAGAAGCGGACGAGTACGCACGGCCGCAGCGGCAACAAAGATGGTGAAGACAACATCATTTCCAACGGTTCGCGCATTGCCGTCAACAACGGTCAGTGCATGCTCATCGTCGAATCGGGGAAAATCGTTGAAGTCTGCGCCGAACCGGGCGAATATACCTACGATGCTTCGACGGAAGCGTCCATTTTCGACGGCTCCTATACGGGCGATCTGGGCGATTCCTTCCGGCAGCTCATCGAGCAGATGAAGGAACGCTTTGCCTTCGGCGGCGACACGGGCAAGGACCAGCGCGTCTATTACGTCAATCTCAAGGAAATCATCGGCAACAAATACGGTACGCCCAGCGAAGTGCCCTTTAAGACCTACGACGACACGACAGGCCTGGCTCTCCTCGTGCGCCTGCGCTGCTTCGGCGAGTACAGCTACCGCATCGTCAATCCGATCCTCTTCTATACGAACGTCGCCGGCAACGAAGCGGACCGCTATGAACGGAGCCGCCTCGACAGCCAGCTGAAATCGGAAGTGCTGACGGCCCTGCAGCCGGCCTTTGCCAAGCTCTCGGCCCTGCGCATCGATTATGCCGAACTGCCCGGCCACACGCCGGAATTGGCCCAGGCCCTGAACGACGTCCTTTCGCCGAAATGGCGCGACCTCAGGGGCATCGAAATCGTCTCGGTCGGCATCAACAGCGTCAAGGCCAATGAAGAAGACGAAGCGAAGATCCAAAAAGCCCAGATGGGCCTCACTATGTCGCGGCCGGACATCGGCCTGGGGACAATCGTCGATGCGACGGCCGATTCCATGCGCACGGCGGCGGCCAACGAAGGCGGCATGGGCGCGGCGATGGGCTACATGGGCATGAACATGGCCAATCAGGCCGGTGTAGGCCTGGCCCAGGAACTGGCCCGTCAGGCCGCCGCTCAGCCCCATCCGGCAGCAGCCCCGGCGACTCAGACAGGCGCTGCCGGCACCTGGACCTGCAGCTGCGGTCAGAGCGGCAATACGGGAAAATTCTGCAGCAACTGCGGCAAACCAAAGCCCCAGCCGGCGGCAGAATGGACCTGTCCCCAGTGCGGCCAGAGCGGCAACAAGGGCAATTTCTGCAGCAACTGCGGCACGCCGCGGCCCCAGGCGCCGGCCCAGTGGACCTGCCCCCAGTGCGGCACCGTCAACAAGGGTAATTTCTGCATGAACTGCGGTACGAAGAAGCCCGGGATGTGAGGTGAGGACGTATGGCGGATACGTCAGTCAGCTA
>URLP01000110.1 GCA_900548635.1 uncultured Megasphaera sp. | reverse complement strand
GCCGCGGAAGATGGTGCCGCGGCTGGCGTCTACGGTGACGACTTCGCCGTTTTCCAGGGTATCTACGGCATGAGCAGCGCCGACGACGGTCGGGATGCCGAGAGTGATGGCGACGATGGCCGATTCACTGGTCAGGCCGACTTCTTCAGAGACGATGGCGCTGGCGCGTTTCATGTAGTCGACGAAATCAGCGCGGGCCGAACGGAGGACGAGGATGCAGCCGTCGGAGAAGTTCTTTTCCAGATCTTCTTTCGATTCAGCGACGCAGACTTTGCCAATCGCCGAGTTGCGGCCGATACCTGTGCCACGCAGGAGGACGTCGCCGACGACCTGGACGCGGATCATGTTCGTCGAACCGGCTTTAGCAACGGGAACGCCGGCCGTGAGGACGACGAGGTCGCCCGCTTTAATCAGGTCATTGTCGAGGGCTGCGAAGATAGCGTTGTCGACGACAGCATCGGTATCGTTGGCTTCTTTGCCGACGATGGCCTGGACACCCCAGTTGAGCTGCAGGCGGCGGACGATGGCTTCATGCGGCGAGACGGCAACAATCGGGCAGGCCGGACGGAATTTGGAAATCATCTGAGCTGTGCCGCCGCGTTCTGTCGAAGCGATGATGGCTGCAGCGTGGAGGTCTTTGGCAATCTTGACGACAGCTTTGCCGATGGATTCTGTCGTCGTCGCCGATTCGGAATCGACATCTTCATAGGATTTCGGCGTGAAGTTGCTTTCCGTAAAGGTAGCGACGCGGGCCATCGTTTCGACAGCTTCTACCGGATAGAGGCCGCCAGCCGTTTCACCGCTGAGCATGATGGCGTCGGTGCCGTCGAGGATGGCGTTGGCAACGTCGCTCGTTTCGGCACGGGTCGGGCGCGGGTTGTTGCACATCGATTCGAGCATCTGCGTAGCCGTGATGACCGGTTTGCCTGCAGCCTGGCATTTGTGGATGAGGACTTTCTGGAGCATCGGCACTTCTTCAGCCGGTACTTCGACGCCGAGGTCGCCGCGGGCTACCATGATGCCGTCGCTCATCTTGATGATGTCATCGATATTGTTGACAGCAGCCTGACATTCAATCTTGGAGATAATCTTCATATGGCTGTCGTGTTTTTCCAAAATCTTGCGGATCGTCAGGACATCTTTGCCGCGCTGGATGAAGGAAGCTGCGATCCAGTCCATGTTCATGCGGCAGCCGAATTCGATGTCGTCAGCGTCTGTATCGGAAACAGCCGGCAGGTTGATGGCGATGCCCGGTACAGCGACGCGCTTACGGTCGCTCATCTTGCCGCTGTTGAGGATCTTCGTGTGGATGTCTTCGCCTTCGACGCTCGTGACTTCCAGGTTGACCAGGCCGTCGGAAAGGAGGATGTGGTCGCCGGCTTTGACGTCCTGCGGCAGTTCCTTATAGTTCATGGAAGCGATGGTTTCGTCGCCTTCGATATCGCGGGCGGTCAGAGTGAATTCCTTGCCTGCTTCCATCATGATCGAGCCGTTCTTGAATGTGCCCAGACGGATTTCCGGGCCTTTCGTATCGAGGAGCAGAGCGACAGGGATGCCGAGCTTCTGGGAAGCGGCGCGGACCATGTCGATGCGCTGTTTATGTTCTTCATGGGAACCATGGGAGAAATTAAAGCGGGCGACGTTCATGCCGGCTTTAATCATCTTTTCGATAATTTCCGGGGTATTGGAACTGGGACCTAAGGTGCAGACGATCTTGGTTTTTTTCAGCATAAAGACTTCTCCTTTTTACTCACGTACACACAACTATTGACGTTTCTGTTCCTAGTGGTACGTTTTTTGTCCCACTAGTGCAATATCTAACGATTGCTTACTGCGATTGTACCGTATTCCCAGCGATAATGCAAGTGAAAAGAAAGCGCTCACATACATTTTACGATGTAAAGGAATGTTTGTCGTGAAAAGGGGCTGTCGCATTAAGCGACAAGCCCCCTACCACAAATGCACACGCTTCGCCGGCACGATGTACATGCCGTCGCCGGGCTGGATGCCATAGGCTTTATAGAAGCCGTCCGTCGCCGAGAGGGCGCCGTTGACGCGGGCTTCGCCAGTCGGATGGGGATCGTTCTGGACCAGGTAGAGGAGGAGCTGGTCCGTCATTTTCGTAGCAAAGACGGTGGCGAAATTGCGGTACAAGTCGCGCAGGGTCCCTTCGTCGCCGCGGGCCAGTTCCGTTGCAACCGAGAGGCCGCCGCAGTCGGCAATGGCTTCGTTGCTGACGAGCCGGCCGTTTTCGTGGAGCCCCTTGCCCAGGCTGTAGGCATCGTAATAGGGTCCAAAGGCGGCGGACAGTTTCGTAAAGGCGTCATAGTCCTTCTTGCTCCACCAGTTCTTGAGGCGTCCTTCGCTGTCGTATTTGCTGCCGTTCGTATCGAAGGCATGGGAAATTTCATGGCCGATGACGATGCCGATGCCGCCCAGATTGGCGCCGCGCGAGGCCTTGGCATCATAGAAGGGCGGCTGCAGGATGCCTGCCGGGATGGTAATGCTGTTGTTTTCCGGAATATAAGCGGCATTGACGTCCTGCGGATCGAAGGCATACCACTTGTCGGGATTGAAATTCGTCCCTAAAAGCGCATGGATCTGCTGCTTTTCCAGGACGCCGTTGCGCATGATATTGCTCAGTAAATCGCCGCCGTCTTTCTGGGAAATAACGTCGGGCATGCTTTCGATAATGGGCTTGTCGTCCGCTGCGGGGCCGCCAACGAAGACGCGCAGGCCGTTCAGTTTGGCCACCGCTTTGGCCCGCGTCGCCGGACTGAGCCAGTCGTTGGCTTCCAGCCGCTGTTTATAGACGTCGCGGATTTCATTGATCATCGATTTTACATCGTTGATGATGGCCGCTGTGCAGTGATTCTTCATATAAATCTGGCCGAATTCGTAGGACAGCATGCTCTGGACCATGCGGCTCGCCGTTTCCTTGTCGTCCCGGGCCTGGGCGATGCCGAAGCGCTTGAGGCCGTAATTGCGCTGCAGGTCCCGCAGTTTGATATCCGCGCTGGGCGCAAAACCGCTGTAGACCTGATAGACGGCATAGCTCTTCAGGAGGTCGAGATTCTTCGGTACATAGAGGCTGTCGAACTGCTGCAGATAGTCCGGATTGGCTAAGAAAAATTGTTTTTCCTTAGCAAGACCGAGGTTGGTCAGGACCGTCTTGCCGCCCATGTTGGGCATCAATTTTTCCAAATTCCCCCGCGTCATCATCTTGTTTTGGACGGACGCGTCGTTGCGCTGTTCACTCGTCAGGAGATGGGGTCCCAGATTTTTTTCCATCGTGAAAATAGCCTGGCTGTGTTCAGCCGCCTGCTGCGGCGTTTCCCCAGCTTCCGTTAGAATCGCTGCGACGTAATCCTGATAATCCTTCCAGGCACCGGGCTGTGGTTCCTTGGCCAGTTCATCACGTGTAAAGGACGGCGTGACCGTAATGATGCGCGGAATATAGCGCAGGCCCGTCGGCAGGCGGTCGACGGTATAGCCGATGAAGATATCCGTCCCCGTCTTGGCGCTGACCCGCTGCAGGGCCTCCGTCAATTCCGATAAGTTCGAAGCCTTTTCAATAGGGGCCGTCAAATCCTGCAGATGCTGGCGCGCCGTCGCATTGCGCCGCTTATTGTCGATGGCACAGGCATAAAGGTCGGCAATTTTCTGTTCCGGCGTCCCCTTGGCATACGTGCCCTGCTTGGCTGCCACGGCTTCCAATTCCTGCCCTAAGGCCTTCTTATTTTCCAGCGACCGTTCCGAAAACCAGGACCACGACGCCTCCGTCGGGCGGATCTGCTTTTCCGCCAGCGTCGGCCCGTTCACGGCCTGATAAAAATTATCTTTTTCCGACACAGCTGCACTGGCACTGACCGAGCCAAGACCCATAAAAGCCGTCAAAGCCAACACAGCCAGCCGCGTCCGTATTGTCATATTATGTATCTCCTTTGTCCTGAGTTTGATGTTTGAAGTGAAAGGCACGCGGCGGCGCCACAGGCGCCTACAGCGCCGGATCTTTGACGCCGTTGGCGGCAAAGGCGGCCGCTCTGTCGCGGCAGGTGCCGCAGACGCCGCACGGTTTTTCGCCGCCTTCGTAGCAGCTCCAGGTCAGGGCGTAAGGAGCGCCCAGGCGCAGGCCTTCTTTGACGACGCCGGCTTTGTTCCAGGCAAGGAGGGGCGCTTCCAGATGGCACGTCCGGCCGGAGCCTTCATAAATAGCCGTGTTCATGGCCGTTTCGAATTCCGGCGTGCAGTCCGGATAGGCCCGGCCGGCCGCATCATCGGCATGAGCCCCGTAGTAGATCACTTCGGCGCCGACGCTGACGGCGACGGCCGCCGCAAAAGAGAGAAAGAGACCGTTGCGGAAGGGGACATACGTATCAACCGTCCCTTCGCCGCCCTTCTTGGCCAGCTGGTCGGCGTACGATTCATGGGCGATTTCCTTGCTGCTTCCCTGCAGGAGCGAGCAGTCGCTCAGGGAAAAAGCCTGGGACAAATTGACCTCCTGCTGCTGCACCCCGTAATAAGCCGCCACCTTGCGGGCCGCTTCCAGTTCCTTCGCATGCTTCTGACCGTAATAAGCCGTCAGTGCCAGGACATCTTCCTTTTTATATTTTTCCAGCGCCATGGCCAGACACGTCGTAGAATCGACGCCGCCACTAAGTAAAACAACGCATTTCATGCTGTCACCCCATTTGTTAGTTGATGAGTATAGTATAACACGGAACGGCGCCGTCAGGCGCCCTTTCTCACGATACACACGATGCCCGCCAGGATCATGATCATCCCGGCCGCTGAAACCAGGGTCAGGGCTTCGTGCAGGAAGAGGACGCCGCAGAGGACGCCGACGACGGGGACACCCAAGACGGCGATGCCCGCTTTGGCCGCTTCAATGCGGGTCAGGAGATAATTCCAGAGGAAAAAGACCAGGGCCGATGCCAGGACACCGTTATAAAGCAGGCAGCCTGCCGCCATAGCCGTCCATTGGACCGTACCCGTCCCAGTCACTGCCGTATAGATCCAGAGCGCAGCGGCGCCGACAACCATCTGCCACGTCGTGTACTGGATAAGGCTGCAGTCTTTCTTTTTCATGCGCCGGTCCTGGATTTTGATGATGATGCCCGCTGCTGCCCAGGCCACAGCGCCGGAGAGGGTCAGGAGGATGCTGCCGACATCACCGCCGCTGCCGACATTCATCAAAAGGCACATGCCGACCATACTGACGGCGATACCCAATACCTTACGGCGCGTCAGATGTTCACCGAGGAAGAAATGGGCCAACAAGGCCATCCAGACAGGCATACTGTAATTGAGGACCGCCACTAATCCAGCACCGAGGCTGACCATGCCGACCTGGATAGCCGCATTATTAAAGGCAATCTGCAAAATCCCGGTCACGACGATCCACGGCCAATAACGCCGCGGCGGCACAGGCAAATGCAGCCAGGCATTGAACAAAAACAGGACCAAAGCCCCGACAGTAAAACGCCAGGCCGAAAAAGTAACAGGCGGAAAAAAGAGATTCGCTTCTTTCATGACCACCCAGTTAAAGCCCCAAATCGCATAAATAAGAAACAAAACGCGCAGCACGACGACACCCCCTGTGTTTTTTCAAGTAATATTAATTATAACATATGTTGGCGGAGAACGCCGCACGAGGACTTCTGCCATCATGCACAATTGATTTTTCGCATCGTTTGCCGTAGGTCGTGGCTCGTTTGTCGATGTATCCGTGACTTGCAGCCGCCCCAGGCGCTCCTGCGCCTATACAATCCCGTGAACCTGACGCTGCGAAAGCAGCATCTGATTCCGAAATGGCAGCGATGCGCCAGCGAGCCCGATGTGCAGCACCAAACGGCAAACGCCAAACGAACCACGAAAAGGCCTGCCG
>URLP01000109.1 GCA_900548635.1 uncultured Megasphaera sp. | reverse complement strand
ATACCCTGTTTGATCGACTCGGTGGACGGAAATACCATTTCTAAACTGCCTACTCAGCAGATACCCTGTTTGATCGACTCGGTGGACGGAAATACCATTTCTAAACTGCCTACTCGGCAGATACCGGAGAAGAAGCACTGCGGCTGTATCGAAATAATTTCTAAACTGCCTACTCGGCAGATACCCGCAGCTTCTACGGTCGGCGCTTCGACGGTATATTTCTAAACTGCCTACTCGGCAGATACCATGATGGATGAATACCAGCGCCTCGACCAGGATTTCTAAACTGCCTACTCGGCAGATACCGGTCATACCGAACCGTGCGGCCGCTGTGGCCTTTTCTAAACTGCCTACTCGGCAGATACCAATACCCGGATGTACCCCAAAAATGGCGGTTCTGTTTCTAAACTGCCTACTCGGCAGATACCTCCCTGACCCGGTCTTCCTGCTTGTCCAGTTCTTTCTAAACTGCCTACTCGGCAGATACCACGACCTTCACAGGGCCGAAATCATAAGCATATTTCTAAACTGCCTACTCGGCAGATACCCCCTGTACCTTGACCTGGCTAAACGGGATATTTTTCTAAACTGCCTACTCGGCAGATACCAGTATTATATCATACGTTGAACCGCGTCGCTACCTAACTACAACGCTTATAAACAAAATTACCCAAAAATCAAAATAGCTTTATAAGGCCGCATGTTCCCTGCATCTGAAAAACATCTTATTTTTTTGGTAAAATTTACGCAGGTTGCAGCGACTATGAATCATTACATGATTCCAGATTTTGTGCCGCAGCTTTTTCAGTAATTTCTTTACATCTTTTTGACATTTTTCGTTCTTTTTTCTTACAAACGGCGCCTAGACTAAATAGCGTATTCAAAACACTTTTACAGGAGATGGCATACATGTATTCTTTGAAGAAAAGCAAGAAAGTAATGGCTGCCTATGCAGCCGCTGTAATCTGTCTGGCTGCCGGCAGTGTCTATGCTGCTACGGAACATTGGAACGATGCTTCTTTGACGCCGCAAATGACGACAAAGACGACGGTCTCGGACAATACGGACTGGCAGCAGTGGAAAGACAACTGGGATTCGATCAAGAATAACCATGAAGTCGTATCCGTCGCTCCCGGTGCCGATGCCTCGAAGCTGAATTTCGGCTGGGAATCGAAAGCGAACGACTCCGCTCAGGTCCGCATTGCAACGTCGAAGAACATGAACGGCGCCAAAACCTTCAAAGGCAATGCATCGACGGGTTCGGTCATCGACGGCGACCAGTACTATTCCAATAAGGTTACGGTCAAAGGCCTGAAACCAGAAACGACGTACTACTATCAGGTCAAAGTCGACGGCCAGTGGCAGGATGCACAGCAGGTCAAGACCGGCAACCCGCATGACTTCACGTTCATGTATGTCGGCGACCCGCAGATTGGTGCTTCTTCCGGTCAGACCCCGTCCGGTTCTCAGATGAAGCAGGACGGCGAAATGGCAGCCCGCAATGACTCTTTCAACTGGAACAAGACCCTTAATAGCGCCCTCGCGCAGCATCCGGAAATCAACTTCCTCGTCTCTCCTGGCGACCAAATCAACCAGCCGGCGGAAGACCAGTCGGCAACCAAGCTGAACGAACAGGAAATCCAGTATGCCGCTTACCTTTCGGCCGCAGCCCTGCGCAATCTGCCCGAAGCCAGCAGCATCGGCAACCACGACAGCATGACATCCGGTTACCAGAACCACTTCAACGTACCGAACCCCTTCACGGAAGAAAGCAACCCGACGAAAGCCGGCCACGGTTACTATTACACCTACGGCAATGCCCTCTTCATCGTCATCAACGCCAACAACTACAACGCTGCCGACCATGAAGCGCTGATCAAGAAAGCCATCAAAGCTCATCCGGACACGAAATGGCGTATCGTCGTCATGCATCAGGACATCTACGGCACGGGCCTGGATCACTCCGATTCTGACGGCATCCTCCTGCGCACGCAGCTGACGCCGATTTATGATGCTAACAAGATTGACGTCGTCCTCCAGGGCCATGACCACACCTATGCCCGTACGTATCAGCTCTCTAGCGACGGCAAACAGCATGCTTCTTTCGACGACTTGAAGAAAGGCCAGCAGGGCCAGTCTCATAAGCTCCTGAATAACGCACTGAAGAATAAAGAATTCAAGAACAACTACGAATCGCAGAACCTCTGCTACACCATTGCCGACATGAAACAGGGCGTCCTGCACAACCCGAAGGGCGTCTTCTACATGTCCTCCAACTCGGCAACGGGTTCGAAATACTACAACCTGATTCCGCAGCAGCAGGACTACATCGCCGCCCGCAGCCAGAGCTGGCGTCCGACGTACTCCGTCGTCCACATTACGGACAACGAATTCACGATCAACACGTATGACGTAGAAACGGGCACAGCAATTGATGATTCCTACAGCATCGTCAAAGACTAAGTCTTTCCGGAAATGGCTGCGCTTCCTGCTCGTCCTGGTCCTCCTCTGCGGCGGCGTCTGGCTGCTGCAGGTTTGTCAGCCCGTCGACAAACCCCAGCTGGTCAGCACCCAGGGCCGGGTCTTTGAAAAGGCTACGGTCACTTCCATCGTTCAGGATAACCTCCAGGAAGACGGTTCCCGCGTCGGTGATCAGATTGTCATGCTGCAGCTAAAAGACGGCAGCACAGTCGAAGCGAACTGCCCGAACGGTCTCCTCTTTGGTACCGTCGCGCAGCCCGGTATGTCGGTCATCGTCATTTCCAGCACGGTCGGCCAGCTCTCGCTGCACACGGTCTATAACGTCGACCGCACGTGGCCGGTCTACGGCTTCATCGCCGTCTTCCTGGCACTTCTCTGCCTCATCGGCGGCCGCAAGGGCGTCGCTTCCGCGGTGGCTTTGGTTCTGACCTTCAGCTGCTTCATCGGTTTCTTCTTCCCCATGATTCTGCGCGGCATGCCGCCTATCCTGGCTGCCCTGGTGACAGCCGCGGTTATCCTGGGCGCCACGCTCTACCTGCTCAACGGCTGGTCGGCAAAATCCGGCGCTGCCTTCGCCGCGACCATCGGCGGTATCGTCATTGCCTGTCTGTCCGCCGTCATCTTTGGCCAAATCGCTCACCTGTCCGGCTATAACGTCAGCAATATCGAAAACCTGATGTTCGTCGCCCAGAACACGCTCATCGACGTCGGTCAGCTCCTCTTTGCGGGCATTCTCTTTGCCAGCCTCGGCGCCGTCATGGATATCGCCATGGACGTGACCAGCGCCTGCAGCGAACTCGTGCGCCATCAGCCGGACCTGACACGGCAGCAGATTTTCCAGGCCGGCATGAATGTAGGCCGCGACGTCATGGGCACCATGGCTGCCACATTGATTCTCGCCTTCTTCGGCGGCTCCCTCGGCGTCTGGGTCCTCGATTACGCCTACGACCTGCCCTACCTGCAGCTGATCAACAGCAATGCCGTCTGCATTGAACTGATGAAAGGCCTCTCAGGCAGCTTCGGCGTCATCTTCACGGTACCTTTAGCCGCCCTTTGCAGCGCCTGGCTTTATGGGAGGAAGAAAGGGGTTAGTGAAAAGCAGTAAAGTGCAGCATAACGCAGTGAAGTGCAATGAAAAGCAGTGAAAGGGGCTGTCGCATTAAGCGACAAGCCCCTTTTAGTTTGTAGTTTGCAGTACTGATGTTATTAATTAAAGCCATCCACTGCAAACTACAAACTTTTAGAAAAAAGATTATAGCATAATGGCAGAAGCCTTTGTACGATATACGGCCCGCCCTCTTCACAGGATCGGCTCACTCATGCTATGATAAAGGGGATTGATTTTTTGAGTGAGATAAGGAGGTACCTCTATGAATTTGGACGGTATCACATTACATTGTATTACGAATGAGCTGGCCGATATTTTGAAGGGCGGCCAGATTTCCAAGATTTATCAGCTCGATGCCCGTTCCCTTTATTTCCGCATCTTCAATGATACGGGCATCCATCATCTGGTCATCACCCTCGACGATTCGCCGCGCCTGTACATCGCCGAGACGATGCCGCCGACGCCGGACGTCCCGACGGGGCTCTGCATGTTCCTGCGCAAGTATTATGAAAACGGCCGCATCGCCGCCATCGCCCAGCTGCACCTGGACCGCCTCATCGACATCGACATCGACGTCCTCGACATGTCGGGCCGCCTGGTGACGCGCAAGATCCACGTCGAACTGATGGGCAAATACAGCAACGTCATCTTCACGGAAGACGGGACAATCATCGAAGCCCTGATCAAGACGGGCAAGAACAAGCAGGCCCTGCGCACGATTGCGCCGCATGAACCGTATGCCTTCCCGCCGAATTTCATGCGCATGGACCCCTTCTCCTTCTCGGCCCAGGAGCTGACGGAAATGATGACGACCGGCACGGATGAACCGCTGAAGACGTGGATGCTGAAGCGCTTCAACGGCATGAGCACGGTCGTCCTCAACGAACTGGCCTTCGACTCGGGCCTCTCCGTGACGACGCCCGTCGGCGAACTGTCGCCGGCAGACCGCCTCACCTGGTGCCGCACGGTCGAAGAGTTCGGCAAGCGCCTGGCGAATATCTCCGGCGCCTATGTCTACACCGTCAAAGGCAAGGAAGTCATCTTCCCCCTGGAACTGCACAGCCTCTCGCAGTACCCGCGGCGCCACTTCAAGCTCATCGAGACCTACCTCAGTGAATACCAGGCCACGCACCGCAGCCTGAACGGTGAACAGGAACAGCTCCAGAAAAAGGTCGCTAAGCTCATTGAGAAGCAGAAGCGCAAGATCAAGCGCATCGCCGCGGAAATGAAGGAAACGAAGAAGATGGACACGTACAAGCTCTACGGCGATCTCCTGATGATCTATGCCTACGAAAAGCACGACCATGAAAAACAAGTCACTGTCAAGAACCTCCTCTCAGAGGAACAGGAAAAGGTGACCATCCCCCTCACCCCGGCGTACTCCATGACGGACAATGCCAACCGCTACTACAAGCGCTATACGAAGATGCGCAACCGCAAGCAGATGTCGGCCCAGCTCCACGACGAAAACCAGAAGCACCTGGATTACCTCTACTCCCTGGAATACGCCCTGGAAAACACGAGCACAAAAGCAGAAATCGCCGACATCAAGGCGGAAATGAAGCAGGTCGGCCTGATCAGCGGCCACAACAAGGAAAAGCTGAAGAAAGAATCGGCCCAGGACATCCTGACCCTAAAGGTCGACGGCCTGGACATCTGGATTGGCCGCAACAACCGGCAGAACGACTTCCTGACTCTGAAAAAAGCCCATCCCTATGACCTCTGGTTCCATGTCAAGAACCAGCCCGGCTCCCACGTCATCCTCGCCTGCCACAACGTGACGCCGACGGATGCCCAGATCGAACGGGCTGCCGAACTAGCCGCCTACTACAGCAAGGCCCGGGAAAGCTCGAAAGTCGAAGTCGACTGCACCCTCGTACGCCACGTCAAAAAACCGGCCCACGCCGTCCCAGGCTACGTCATCTTCACCAACCAGACCACTTACATCGTAGAACCGAAGAAATAACGGCTAGCAAAAAGGACCCCCGCATGAAGCGAGGGTCCTTTTAATTTGCAGTCTTCAGTTTGAAGTTGCAGGCGCCCCCTACAACTTCAAACTCCAAACTTCAAACTTTTTATTTTTTCAAGTACCAGCTCAAGGGCTGGGCTTTGCTGGTTGTCGTGCGGAGGCTGCGCTGGAACTTGCTGGCAGCGGCGCAGATGAGGGAATCGCGGTACATCTTGGCGACAGTTTCCAGGGTTTCCAGGCGGTAGAAGGCCTGGTCCAGGTCTTTGCCGACCGTGGCCGCGCCGTGGCGTTCCATGAGGAAGACGTCCGCTGTTTTAGCTGCTTCGGCACAGGTGACGGCCAGTTCCGATGAGCCCGGCGGCGCATAGGGAACGGTCG
>URLP01000108.1 GCA_900548635.1 uncultured Megasphaera sp. | reverse complement strand
CCCCTACAGCTGCTTTCCTCTGCTTTTACTCTAACCTCGGTCCGGCTTCGACGATTTCTTCGGGCATGTCGGGGTACTTGGTCTTGAAGTTTTCGTAGAACATGGCGGCGACTTTTTTGGCCATGATGTCGTAGGATTTCTTATTGTCCCACGTGGCCCGCGGGTTGAGGATCTGGCTGGGTACGCCCGGGCAGGTCTGGGGGATGTCGACGTTGAAGCGGTTGTCATGGCGGTAGGGGACGCTGTCGAGGCGGCCGTTGAGGGCGGCCGTGATCATGGCTCGCGTGTATTTCAGGTCCATGCGGCTGCCGATGCCGTAAGGGCCGCCGGTCCAGCCCGTGTTGACCAGGTAGACCTTGGTGTTGTACTTTTCGATGCGTTCGCCGAGCATGCCGGCGTAGATGTCCGGCGCCAGGGGCATGAAGGGTTCGCCGAAGAGGGTCGAGAAGGTCGGAATCGGTTCGGTGATGCCCTGTTCCGTGCCGGCGACTTTTGACGTGAAGCCCGTGACGAAGTGGTACATAGCCGCTTCCTTGCTGAGGCGGGAAATAGGGGGCAGGACGCCGAAGCTGTCGGCCGTGAGGAAGATGATGACCGTCGGGATGCCGCCCTTGCCCGGCTGGGCCGCATTGGGGATGTAGTCGATGGGGTAGCCGGCGCGGGTGTTTTCCGTGATTTTGCTGTCGAAGTAGTTCGGATGGCGCGTGTCTTCGTCGAGGACGACGTTTTCCACGAGGGTGCCGCTCTTGATGGCGTTGTAGATATCCGGTTCCTTCTTCGGGTCGAGGTTGATGCATTTCGCGTAGCAGCCGCCTTCGAAGTTGAAGATGCCCCGCGGCGACCAGCCGTGTTCGTCGTCTCCGATGAGCTTGCGGTTCGGGTCGGCCGAGAGGGTTGTCTTGCCCGTGCCCGAGAGGCCGAAGAAGATGGCCGTTTCCTTGGTCACCGGATCCATGTTGGCCGAGCAGTGCATGGGCAGGACGCCTTCGTTGGGCAGGAAATAGTTCATGACCGAGAAGACGCTCTTCTTGATTTCCCCAGCGTAGCGCGTGCCCGCGATGAGGACTGTGTGCGATTCATAGTCGATGAGGATGGCCGCCTGTGAGTGCGTGCCGTCGATTTTCGGATCGCAGCGAAAACCCGGCGTGACGATGATCGTGAAGTCCGGTTCGCCGTATTTGTCCAGCTCTTCGGCCGTCGGCCGGATGAGGAGGTTGCGGATGAAGAGGCATTCGCTGGCCAGTTCGTTGACGACGCGGAATTTCTTGCGGCAGAGCGTGTCGGCACCGGCGAAACCGTCGAAGAGGTAGATCGGCCGGTTCTGGAGATAAGCCAGCATCTTGCCCTTGAGGGCGTCGAATTTTGCCTTTTCAATGGGGCGGTTGATGTTGTTCCAGGCGATATAGTCGTGGATCAGCGGCGTATCGACGATGAACTTGTCGTCCGGCGCGCGGCCTGTATATTTCCCGGTCCGCACGACGAGGGCACCCGTATCGCTGAGGACACCTTCACCGCGGATGATGGCTTGTTCCGTCAGCCAGGCCGGGGACATATTGCGGTATACTGCTTTTGGATTCGTAAGACCTATGCGGTCGAGACCATAGAGATTTTGCATAAGGATCAGCTCCTTTTATGGGAAAGTTTTTAGTTTACAGTTTGTAGTGAAAGCCTACCATTATTCATGACTAAAAAGCATTTTAATCTACACTTTATAGTATATCTCAATATGGTATGCTATTTCAACTTGTATACTGGATACATCGCAAAGGTCAAAAAATTAAAAAACACTTGACTATTTGACTTTTTGCTGTATGATAAAGGGGTAAGCATCATACGAACGAAAAGGAGTGTTTTCAGTATGTCCAAAGAAACCCATGAATTTCAAGCTGAAACGAAACAATTACTGGACCTGATGGTCCATTCCATTTATACGAACCATGAAATTTTCCTGCGCGAACTGATTTCCAACGCCTCCGATGCCATCGACAAGCTCCACTATCAGTCCCTGACCAACGGCGACCTCCTCGAAGGGGATACGAAGTTCGAAATCCACCTCACGCCGGATGCCGACGCCCACACGCTGACCATCTCCGATAACGGCCTGGGCATGGATAAGGACGATTTGATGAACAACCTCGGCACCATCGCCCAGTCCGGCACGAAGGCCTTTTTGGAAAAGCTGAAGGAAACGAAGGACGCTGACAGCACGGATAAAGACCTCATCGGCCAGTTCGGCGTCGGTTTCTATTCGGCCTTCATGGTCGCCGATAAAGTCACGGTCGTGACGCGCAAAGCCGGTGAAAGCCAGGCCTATAAATGGGAATCGACGGGCGACGGCGAATACACTTTGGAAGAATGCCAGAAACCGAAGCACGGCACGAGCATCATCCTCAGCCTGGGCAAGGCTTTCTACGGTGACGACAGCGATGAAAACTACACGGACAAGATGACCCTCCAGAGCCTGGTCAAGAAGTATTCCGACTACATCCGCTACCCGATTACGATGGACTTCACGACCAAGGAAAAACCGAAGGACAAGGACGGCAAGGTCATTGAAGACGCACCGGAAGAAGAACATACGGAAACGCGCACGCTGAACTCCATGCAGCCTTTGTGGACGCGCAATAAATCGGACATCAAGCCCGAAGAATACAAGGAATTCTTCCAGCACCAGTTCTACGAATGGGAAGAACCGATGGAAATCTTCCACAACCGCGTCGAAGGCGCCGTCGACTACACGGCCCTCCTCTTCATCCCGGGCAAGGCCCCGTTCAACCTCTACTATGCCGACTATGAACCGGGCATCCAGCTCTATTCGCGTCACGTCTTCATCATGGACAAATGCAAGGACCTCCTGCCGGATTACCTGCGCTTCGTCAAAGGTCTCGTCGATTCGCCGGACCTGTCGTTGAACATTTCCCGTGAACTTTTGCAGAAGAGCCGTGAACTGAGCCTCATCGGCCGCAACCTGGAAAAGACGATCCTCAAGACCTTGAAGCGGAACCTGGAAAAAGACCGTGAAAAATATGAAAAATTCTGGGCCGAATACGGCAAATCCCTGAAAATCGGCGTCTACAGCGGCATGATGACCGGCGAAAACAACGTCGAAAAACTGAAAGACCTGCTCCTCTTCATGTCCTCCAAGGACGGCAAGCTCTGCACGATCAAAGAATACGTCGACCGCATGAAGGAAGGTCAGCAGAAGATCTACTACGCAACGGGCAAGGATAAGGACGCTATCGAAGGCCAGCCGCAGATGGAAATGCTCCGCGACCGCGGCATCGAAGTCCTCTACATGACGGACCCGGTCGATGAATTCGCCGTCGAAGCCATCGGCGAATACGAAGGCCACCGTTTCCATTCTATCAGCCGCGGCGACCTGGACCTCGAAGACGACGCCTTCAAGGAAGAAAAGAAGAAGAACGAAGAACTGGCCAAGGACAACGAAGGCCTCCTCAAGGATATGAAAGACTTCTTAGGCGAAAAAGTCGCCGACGTCCGCCTCTCGAACCGCCTCAAGAGCGGTGCCGTCTGCCTCGTCGCCGACGCGGCCGGTCCGTCGCTCTCGATGGAACAGGCCTTTGCTGCGGCCAACAACCCGATGCTCAAGGCACGCCGTATTTTGGAAGTCAACCCGCAGCATGAACTCTTCAAGAAGCTGACGGCGGTCCACGAAGAAGGCAAGGATTCCCAGGATTTCAAGGACTACTGCAACCTCCTCTACGACCAAGCCCTGCTCCTCGAAGGCATCATGCCCGACGACCCCGTCGCCTTTGCCAACAAAGTCGCCAGCCTGATGGCGAAGTGAGTTTGATGTTTGAAGTTTGATGTGGATGTACGGGGCTTGCTGCTTTGCGGGCGGTGGCCCCATTCCTCCAATGCAGAGGGGCTGACACGTGACGGTTTCGACCATCATGTGCCAGCCCCTTTTTGTATTAACTACAAACTACAAATGAACAACTATCACTTCTCCCGCACAGTTCTGTCACAGTTTCCTTTTTTGTCTATCCCTGCCGTTATTGAGAAGTTATAATATTACTACAGTATATTCGACCCCTGTATTGTGTTATAATGACAGAGGAGGCAGAAAATATGGGTCAATTCGTCAATGCGGACGGAAAACGGAGCAGTGTGCAAAAGATCATTGAGGACCTTTTGCAGGAAGATGTGACGTATGAATTCATTGCTCACGTTGCCCAGTGCCCGTTAGAAACGGTGAAGCAAATTGCCGCCCAGGAAAAAAGCAATAGGGAGTGATCCGAGTGAAAATTTTAGTCGTCATGGATGTCTCTACAAAACATAAACAATGGCTGGAACAAGCGGCCGGGACGAACGATATCGTCTACTGCGCCGGCGATGGTTCCAATGCCGGTACGGATCTTGAGGAAGCGGAAGTCATCATCGGCAACATCGACCCCGCGCTGATTCAAAAAGCACAGAATCTGCAGTGGCTGCAGCTGAACAGTGCCGGTGCCAATGAATACTGCGCGCCCGGTGTCCTGCCGGCGGGCATCACCCTGACCAATGCCACCGGCGCCTACGGCCTGGCCCTGTCAGAACACATGCTGGCCCAGACCTTGGCGATGATGAAAAAATTGTACCTCTATTATGAGAATCAGAAGCAATGTTGTTGGCACGATGAAGGCCCTGTGACCTCCCTCTACGGTGCCACGGTCGTGGTCGTCGGTTTCGGCAACATCGGCAAAAACTTCGGCCGCCGCGCGAAAGCCATGGGTGCCCACGTCATTGGCCTGCGCCGCCGTCACGGTGCCGTGCCGCCGGAAGCCGACGAAATGGGGGATATGGAACACTTCGACGACTACCTGGCTCAGGCCGACATCGTCGCCTCGTGTCTGCCCGATACGCCGGAAACGCAGCACCTTTATAATAAGGAACGCTTCGCCGCCATGAAGCAGGGCGCCTATTTCATCAATGTCGGCCGCGGCAGCAACGTCGTCCAGGACGACCTGCGCGCTGCCGTCACGTCGGGCCACCTTGCCGGCGCGGCCCTGGACGTGACGGATCCCGAACCCCTGCCGGCAGACGATCCGCTCTGGCAGACGCCGGGCATCTACATCACGCCCCACATCTCCGGCGGCTACCACCTGCAGGCGACGCACGACTACATTGTCCGCATCGCCGCCGACAACCTGGCACGCTATCTGAAAGGCGAATGCCTGGAAAACATCGTCGACCTGATGACAGGCTACAAAGCATAATCAATCACATGCAGATTACCATCAAAGATTACGTCTCCCCAAAAACGGGCTTCGTCACGGAGTCCGTTTTTTTGCACTTTGCCTGGCCGCTTGTGATGTCCGTGAGGCGGGCGGTGAAGGCGTCGGCTTCCGTTTTCGGGACTTCAATGGTGAAGGTCACGTCGGCCGCGAAGTCACGCTTGGCAATCTGGCCGCCGTTTTCCGGCACGGCCCGTTCCAGCGTGCTGACCAGGGGGTAGGGGACCGTCGCCGTGAGGACCGTAAAAGGCGTATAGACGGCGATCTTCGCCGCGTCCAGACCAAGGCTGGCCGTATGGCTGTAGGCCCGGATGAGGCCGCTGGCACCGAGCTTGATGCCGCCGAAATAACGCGTCACGACGATGGCCGTATTGGTCACGCCGCGCTTCTTCAGGACTTCAAGGATCGGCCGGCCTGCCGTCCCCGACGGTTCACCGTCATCGCTGGAGCGCTGCAGCTGGCCGTTTGGTCCGACCTGATAGGCCGAGCAGTTGTGCCGCGCATCCCAGTACTTCTTCTTCACTTCCTCGATAAACGCCGCCGCTTCCTTCTCCGTCGTCACTTCGCAGACCGAGGCGATGAAGCGGGATTTCTTGATCACATATTCAGCTTCAGCCCGGCCATAGACCGAGCGGATCAGAGATTCCATTACACATCGTTCCTTTACACTTTTTTCCCATCATAGCCTATTTCATAAGGATTGACAAGGGCAGCTGCGGCGCCAACGACGAACGAAA
>URLP01000107.1 GCA_900548635.1 uncultured Megasphaera sp. | reverse complement strand
ATGGCGGCCTCTACGCGGCTTCGGCAAACGAACCACAAAAAGGGCTGCCGCCTAAGCGACAGCCCTTTTTCGGGTAGTCTTTATTCTATCTCATTACTAGTAAGCCTTACTGAGTCTTACATCATGCCAGGCATGCCGCCGCCCATGCCAGCCGGGGCTGCCGGAGCTGCCGGAGCCGGTTCCGGTTTGTCAGCGACCAAGGTTTCTGTCGTGAGGACGAGGGAAGCGATGGATGCTGCGTTCTGGAGAGCCGTACGGGTTACTTTCGCCGGGTCGACGATACCTGCTTTAACCATGTCGACATATTCTTCTTTGAGGGCGTTGAAGCCTACGCCGTCTTCAGCTGCTTTGACTTTGGCAACGATGACGGAGCCTTCGAGGCCAGCGTTTTCAGCGATCTGGCGAAGCGGAGCTTCGATAGCGCGTTTAACGAGGTTGATGCCTGTCTGGACATCGCCTTCTTCTTTGAATTCGTCGAGAGCCGGAAGGATGTCGATGAGGGTCGTGCCGCCGCCGGCTACGATACCTTCTTCAACAGCTGCACGCGTAGCGTTGAGGGCATCTTCGAGGCGATATTTCTTATCTTTCAATTCAACTTCCGTAGCAGCGCCGACTTCGATGACAGCTACGCCGCCGGACATCTTAGCCAAACGTTCCTGGAGTTTTTCTTTATCGAAATCAGACGTCGTTTCCGCGATCTGAGCTTTGATCTGAGCCACGCGGTCTTTGATGGCCTGCGGGTCGCCGTGGCCTTCAACGATGGTCGTTTCGTCTTTCGTAACGCGGACCTGACGGGCTGTGCCGAGGTCGTCCATGGTGACGCTGTCGAGTTTACGGCCTACGTCTTCCGTGATGACCGTAGCACCGGTCAAGGTAGCGATATCCTGGAGCATTGCTTTGCGGCGGTCACCGAAGCCCGGAGCTTTGACAGCGACGGCTTTGAAAGTACCGCGGAGTTTGTTGACGACCAAGGTTGCGAGGGCTTCGCCTTCAACGTCTTCAGCAATGATGAGGAGTTCTTTGCCGGCCTGGACCACTTTTTCGAGGACCGGGAGCATTTCCTGGATAGAAGCAATCTTGCGGTCCGTAATGAGGATGTACGGTTCGCTCATGACAGCTTCCATTTTATCCGGGTCCGTAACCATGTACGGGGAAATGTAGCCGCGATCGAACTGCATGCCTTCGACGACGGAGAGCTGCGTGCCCATGGTCTTCGATTCTTCAACGGTGATAACGCCGTCTTTGCCGACTTTTTCCATAGCGTCTGCAATAAGGCCGCCGACTTCTTCGTCACCGGCAGAGATAGAAGCTACCTGAGCGATGGAAGCTTTGTCGGAAACAGCGATGGAACGTTTCTTGATTTCTTCAACGAGTTTGTTGACAGCTTTTTCAATACCGCGTTTGAGGATCATCGGGTTAGCACCGGCAGCTACGTTGCGCATGCCTTCCTGGATCATGGCCTGAGCAAGGATGGTAGCAGTCGTCGTGCCGTCACCGGCTACGTCATTGGTCTTGGTGGCGACTTCTTTGACGAGCTGAGCGCCCATGTTTTCGAAGGGATCTTCGAGGTCGATATCGCGGGCGATGGTAACACCATCGTTGGTGATGGTCGGAGCACCGAATTTCTTGTCGAGAACGACGTTGCGGCCTTTAGGCCCTAAGGTTACTTTTACGGCATTTGCCAAAGCGTCTACGCCTCTGCCGAGAGCGCGGCGTGCATCTTCGTTGAATAAAATCTGTTTAGCCATGTTGAACACACTCCTATGTGAAAGTAATTGTTTTTAAAAGTTAGTTTATTAGATAATAGCGAGAATGTCGCGTTCGCTGACGATCAAATATTTCTGACCTTCGAATTTGACTTCTGTGCCGGCATATTTGGAGAAAATAATCTTGTCGCCTACTTTGACATCCAAAGCAACGCGTTTACCGTCATCCTGAAGTTTGCCCGGACCTACGGCAACGACTTCGCCCTGGCTCGGTTTTTCTTTAGCAGTGTCCGGTAAAAAAATACCGCTTGCGGTTTTTTCTTCCTGTTCCAATACACGGATAACTACGCGATCTCCTAACGGTTTTAACATTTTATATTCCTCCTTAAAAGTAAGCTGCTGCTTCTTTTATTAGCACTCTATCTTTCCGAGTGCTAACTTACAATATATATATTAGCCATTAAAGGTGAAAAAGTCAAGACTTTCGTCCTGACTTTTTCGTGAATCGTTTTATTTTTTTTGACTTTTTATCTTTTCCGCTCCGGCAATGACGGCAACAGCGACATTTTTCAAGGATTTGCGGTTCTTCATGCTGTACTGCTGCAGGCGGCGGTAGGCTTCGTGTTCCGGTATATGGTAAAGGTCCATGAGGCAGCCCTTGGCCCGGTCGACGAGTTTGCGCGTTTCCATTTGTTCGTTCATGTCGTCGATCTGATGGGCCACTTCCTGCTGGCGCTTGAATTGGGAAATGGCGATTTCAATGGCCGGGAAGAGGTTGACCGGACTGATGGGCTTGACAAGATAACCGAGGACGCCCGAGTCCTTGGCCTTGTCGACGATGTCCTGCTGGCTGTAGGCCGTGAGCAAAAGGACAGGCGCCAGATTTTCGTGGCCGATCATGCGGGCTGCGTGGATGCCGTCGAGGCGGGGCATCTTGATGTCCAATAAGACGATGTCCGGCTTTTCCTTACGGACCAAATCGAGGGCTTCGACACCGTCTGCCGCTTCCCCGACGACGGTATGACCCGCTTCCTCCAGCATTTCACATAAATCCATCCGGATGATCGATTCATCATCCCCTATAACAACGCGATATCCCATGGTTTATTCCCCTCTCTTTGCAATCTCTGGTAATGGAAAACGAATGGTGACGACCGTCCCCTCCAGCACGCCGTCGTCGAAATCGATGCTCCCCTGCAGGTCCTTTTCGATGAGCGTGCGCACGATGGCCAGGCCCAAGTGCTTGCGGCCCGTATCAAGGACGGCTTTGGAAATGCCGATGCCGTCATCGCAGACGATGAGGACGCCGTCTTTTTCTTCGCGGCGGATGGTGACGGTAAGGTTTCCCTTACTGCGGCCTTCGAAGCCGTGGCTGATGGCGTTGGTGATCAGCTCGTTGAGGACCAGTGCCAGCGACGTGGCCGCATCGGACGGCATGAGCAGCTTGTCGCCGGAGAATCTCGTCTCTACCTGGCAGTCCTTGCTGACCAGGCTGTGGGCCAGGAGGCCGAGGAGCTTCTGAGCGACGTCAGAAATGTCGATGTTTTCTTCGTCGTGGTGCGAGAGCGTTTCGTGGACCAGGGAAATGCTGAGAATGCGGTTCAGGCTTTCCTTGAGGACGTTCTTCGCTTCTTCGCTCTTTGTGCGCCGCATCTGCATGCGCAGGAGGCTGGCGATGGTCTGCAGGTTGTTCTTGACGCGGTGGTGGATTTCCTTGATGACCGACGTCTTGACCATCAGTTCTTCTTCTTTGCGGTGCAGCTCCGTCCGCTCCGTAAGGATGGAAATGACGCGCCGCACTTTGCCGCGCTGCAGGATTGGGATGACCCGCCGCGAAACGACGGCATCACCGAAAGTCACGTCGTCGGCCAGGCCTTCAGCTTTGGAGAGGACATTCTTAGCCCCCGTCAGGTCGAGGCGGGTGTTGTAGATGTTCGAACCGACGATGGCGCCGTGCTGACCGCACATGTGCAGGATACTGTAGGCCATGTCGTCGGCATAGAGGACGACGCCGTTGCAGTTGACGAGGACCACGCCGTCCTGGATGGACAGGGGCTGGTACATGGAATGGAAATCCATGGGCACCTGCAGGGAGAGGAAAGCCGTTTCTGTAAGGATCTCGCGGCTTTCTTCAACGGCGCCGACGAAGGCGATGACGGCCATGGTCAGGCCGCCGTTGTCAACGAAAGGATAGGCGACGATGGGCGCCATGACGCCGTATTCGACTTCCTTTTCGCCGCGCATGGCTTCGCCCCGCTGCAGGACCTGGTAGTTGAAAGGTTCTTCATAGCGGGAAAAGACGGCGCCGGGATCAACGCTTTCGTTCTCCCGCCCTTTCTGCAGAAGCGGCGTCTTGTGGGCCGCCAGGACGAGGGTCCCCTCTTCCCTGCCTGGCACGTAGACGAACAGTTCCCGGTGCGACAAGTCGCTGGCGAACTGCAGCAATTCTTCACTGTTCTGTAAAATGTGGATCTGCACAGGCGACAAGGTACTGGCCGTGCGGCAGACCGCTTCAAGTGTAGCCATCGAGATTCCCCCTCTCTCTTTTCTATTAGTCCGAGGTAATCGGCAGGGCCGGCTTGGCATTCAGGGTCAGGTCGGCAAAACGGCCATCCAGGGCCATGTAGTAGGCACGGCAGCCGATCATGGCGCCGTTGTCCGTGCAGAGGATCGGTTCGGGCCGGTAGAAGGCGTAGCCTTTTTCGGCACAGGCCGCGCTCATGGCCGCGGCCAGGCCGCTGTTGGCCGAGACGCCGCCGGCGACGGCAATCTTTTTGGCGCCGCAGTAGGAGGCGGCATCCATGGTCTTTTCGACGAGCGTTTCGACGACGGTCTTCTGGAAGCTGGCCGCAACGTCGGCGGCGTTATAGGACTGACCGCGCTGTTCCTGCGTGTGCAGGTAGTTGAGGACCGCCGATTTCAGGCCGCTGAAGCTGAATTCGAAGTTGTGTTTTTCGTGCAGGGCCTTCGGGAAGGCGATGGCGTCGGGATTGCCTTCTTTAGCCAGTTTGTCGATCTGCGGACCGCCCGGATAGGGATAACCCATGACGCGGGCGATCTTGTCGAAGGCTTCGCCGGCGGCATCGTCGCGGGTCTGGCCCATGAGCTTGAAGGAGTTGTAGCCATTGATCTGGACAAGCTGCGTGTGGCCGCCGGAAACGACGAGAGCCAGGAACGGCGGTTCCAGTTCGGGATGGCTGAGGAAGTTGGCAAAGATGTGGCCTTCCATATGATTGACGCCGACCAAAGGCTTGTCGGCAGCAAAGCTGATAGCCTTGGCGGCCGCAACACCGACCAGGAGGGCCCCGACCAGGCCCGGGCCGTAGGTGACGCCGATGTGGTCGATATCCTTGAGGCTGACCTGGGCCGTGTCCAGGGCTTCCTTGATGATCGGCATGACGTATTCGATGTGCTGGCGCGAGGCGATTTCCGGTACGACGCCGCCGAATTTGCGGTGGATCGGCACCTGCGTGGAAATGATGTTGGAGAGAATCTGACGGCCGTCTTTGAGGACGGCTGCCGATGTTTCGTCACAACTCGTTTCTAAGGCTAAGGTATACATAGATTTCATCCTTTTCTATTCTAAATGGCCGAGCCATTGGTAATTTTCTTTTTTGCAGTTCATGATGCACGCGTCTTCATCGGGCTGCGTGTAATAGCCCTTGCGGACGGCGACGTCTTCGTAGCCCAGTTTGCGGTAGAGGCCTTTTGCCTGCACATTGGACTGGCGCACTTCTAAAAAGAAGGTCGTACAGCCTTCCTCAAAGAGGGCTTCCATGGCCGTGCGCAGGAGGATTTCCCCGTAGCCCAGGCCGCGACAGTCCGGACGGACGGCGATATTGGCCAGCTGGCCTTCGTCGGCAATGAGCCAGACGTCGGCATAGGCAGCGACCGTGCCGTCTTCCCTTTCGAGGACGTAATAGCGGGCCGTCCGGTTCTCCAGTTCCGCTGCCAGGGCCTGATGGGACCAGGGCACGGAAAAGGACGCTTCTTCGATGGCGATGATTTCCGGCAGGTCCTCACGGCCTGCACGGCGTACGCTTACAGGCATTTGGCACCGCCGTGGCGTTTTTCCCAGAGCACTTCGGCTTCGCTGCGGCGCAGGTACGACGGCGTCAGGGTCATGCAGTCGTCGTAGTCGCCGGCAGCAAAGCGTACGTTGGCCGCAAGGGCTACGCTGCCGGCGCGGGGAATGACCATGGTCGGCGGCGCCATGCGAAAGAGCGGGCTCCTCTCTTCGATTTCACTGCGCCCTTTAAGGGCACCGTCGCCGCAGAAGACGACAGGCCTGCCTTCTTCTGCCAGGGTTTCCAGGACTTCCGTCCGCGGCGCGATGTAGATTTCTTTTTCCGTCGTAAGCGTCGTCCGGTCCCACTGGTAGACGCCGG
>URLP01000106.1 GCA_900548635.1 uncultured Megasphaera sp. | reverse complement strand
CGCTCCGCGCCCCGCCGGTGACGAGGATAATTTTCTTTTTTTCCATTACTTCTTGATTTCCGTATAAAGATGGAAGACTTCCGGCAGGATGACCTTTTCCATGCCGATCTTGATCAGGCTCGGCAGCCCGGGCAGGCAGTAGACCTGGCACTGGTGGATGAGGCCGGCTGTCGAACGGTACGCCATGGCCTGGACACCGCAGGCCCGGCGGTAGGCGAAATAGGTCATCATCGCCTGGAAGGCCGGGATGGTCTTGTCAAAGAGGGGTTCTACCGTTTCAATCGTCACATCACGCTTGGCCAGCCCCGTACCGCCGCTGGTAATGACCAGATCGACGCTGCAGACCCATTCGTGGAGATGGCGTTCGATTTCCGCCTTATCATCTTTGACGATCTGATAGTCGACGACCTGATGGCCGTAATTCGCCAGAGCCGACTGGATGAGCAGGCCGTTCGTATCATCCGAAAAAGTCCGGCTGTTGCTGATCGTAAGGATGGCGGCCCGTAAAGGGTGTTCTTCGATTTTTTTGCTGTTCAAAATAATAACCTCCCAACTTAAGGTACATAAGATTCTATGATGGAAAAGGGATCTCGCCCTTCCAGCATTCCCTGCAGGAAATAAGGAATAAAAAGGCTGCTGTCGACGTGCTTTTCGTAAACGCATTCGTCGCCTTTGACAGAAAGGATAAGGCTTTCGCCAATGGCCAGGCGGACAGCACAACCCGGCCCGCCCTGGGGCAGGACATCGCCGTGCGTCCAAAGAAGGCCGGCTTTATCGCGCCAGGGATACGGGTCTTCTTCGTCATCCTGGGTCGCCGGTACTTCCGTTGCGACGAGGAGGCCGCTTTCACAGGCCATTTCCACTGTATGACAGACGAACTGCGTGTATTCGTCTTCCGACGTCGCAGCAGCTGCTGAAATGTAGAGCAGCGGGAAGTCCTCCCAAATGACGTGTTCTGAAATGAAGTCTTCTGTCGGCGCCACGTCAGCATCTTCATCGACAAAGGACGTATGCCAGTTGTAGGCGGAACAGATTTCCTCCGCGTCATCGCCGGCATTCAGGGGATACACGTGAAAGCCCCGTTTCTGGAAGCCCTCGGTCTCGCAGACATCCAGGCCGTGCTCCGACTCGTCTTCCTGCCAGAAGAGAAAAGGCAGTCCTATGTAAATCACATCCAATGAAATCACCTCTATATGAATAATATTCGACTTGACAAGGCCAAATTCCTACTTGAAAATATACATTCTTGTAATGTTTTTAGTTTCCTATATAATATATAGTGAGCTTTCCAAGAAGGAGAGCCTGGGAAAGGAAGTATGTCTTATGTTCAAAAAAATTGCAGGTCTGGCCCTGGCCTTTGCCTGTTGCTTCAGCATCATGGCATCGGCTACTTTCCTCGACAGCAATACGCGCTTCGTCCAGGTCGGCCATGACGACACGACGGAATCATACCTCGATCTGAATACGATCCAGTCGGTCCGCTACGATCCGCCGTACTACATCATCCGTGCGACGGTCATTACCTATGACTACGCCCACAATACGGTACAAGGTTATGATAACAATTTCTTCTACAATTTTAAAGCCCAAACCGTAAAAACGCAGACCCTCGGTGATGTCGGCTACGATCTCCAGGGCAATGTCATCTCTACCCTGGCCCTGCCCAACCCGGAAGTGAAGACGACAGACCGCCTCTCTGCCAACGGCAATGCTGCCAACCGCGCCTTCCGCACCTGCTATGATATGAACTTCTTTCAAGAATAAGACTGCCGCCTAAATTATCGCAAAGGATTTGATACGCTATGGATTCCATTATCCACATCATCACGACGATCGTCACCATCGTCTTCATCGCAGCCGTCCTCTACTCCCTGACGTCGGCCCTGCGCAAACGGCACCGCAAAGCCAAAGCCCAGAAAGAGCTGGCAACGAAGGAACACGTCAAAGTCGCCAACCTTCACCAGTACGACATCCGTCCCAACGACGGTTACTACAAGTACCCTATCGAAGAAAAAGGCAAACTGCGCCGCTTCCCGCAGCACTTCACGACTGTCGCCATCGAGCTGGCCAACGAACAGCCCTACTCCATCTGTCTCCTGGCCCTGGCCGAATTCGACCACGGCGAACTGAAGGATACGCGCTATTTTTACGTCCGTCCGCCGGAAAACAACCTTTCCGCCGTCAAGGACCGCTACCATTGGGATGAACTCTCGAAGGCCGACGAATTCGGCGAATACTGGCAGGCCGGCCTGAAGAACCTCATCGAAGGCCAGACCCTGGTCGCCCACAACGCACCGTTCGTCATGGGCTGCCTCGCCCACGCCCTGCACATTTACGGCATCGAAGCGCCGTCCCTGCGCTACGCCGACACGCTGGAAGTGGCCAAGAAGCTCTATCACTTCTCATCGAACCAGTTCAACGTCATCTGCGATGAAATGGATATCCAGACCGAAGAAGGCAACCTCCTGAGCCAGGCCATCGCCATCGGCCGTTTCTTCCTCACGGCCCACAAGGAATACCCCATGTTCCTGCCGGACCTGACGTACGTCAAGAAAGCGCCGACTGACGACGACCGTGAAGCGGCCCTCATCGCCGCTGTCGAACGCGAAGAAGGCACGCCGCAGGAAATGTTTGCGCCGGACGAACCGGATCAGTCCCTCATCGACGACCTGCTGCAGAAAGGCTACGTCGAAAAAGGAGAAAAAGAAGGCACGTACTACGCCACCGACAAAGGGCTCGATTTTTCAGAGAATATGTAAAAAAGGCGCTGCGACAGCGAGCTTGTCTCACTTAACGGCAAACGAATCACGAACCACGGAAAACGAATCACGAACCACGGAAAACGAAAAAGACCTGCCGCAAGGCAGGTCTTTTTTATGATCACCATCAAATTATTTGGAGTACAATTCGACGATGAGCGTTTCGTTGATTTCTACAGGGATTTCGTCGCGTTCGGGCATACGGGTGAGTGTGCCTTCGAAGCCGTCGAAGTTCTTTTCAATGTACGGGACATCGAAAGTCTTCAATTCCTGGAAAGATTTTTTGTACATTTCGTTGGAACGGGAGGCTTCTTTCAAAGCGATAACGGAACCAACTTTAACGTGTGCCGACGGAATGTCGCAGCGTTTGCCATTGACCAGGATGTGGCCGTGGTTGACCATCTGGCGGGCCTGGCGGATGGAGTTTGCAAAACCGATACGATATACGAGGTTATCCAAACGGCATTCCAGCAATTTCAGCATGTTCTGGCCGGTAACGCCTTCCATCTTCTTAGCTTTATCATAATAACGGACAAACTGGCGTTCGAGCAAATTGTAGTATGCGCGAAGCTTCTGTTTTTCCAATAACTGTGTGCCATATTCAGACATCTTTTTCGGACGCTGTTCTTTACGTACGCGTTTTAATGCCTTAGGATGTCCGTACACATTCAGTCCGAACCGGCGACATTCCTTAAAACGCGGGTCTCTCCTCGTTGCCATTTTCTACATCACCTCATGTTAGTAATTCAAGAAATTAAAATTTTGCTTACGCAATGTATAAATGATACCACGAGGAGTGCCGGACTGTCAAGATGCAAAAAAGATGTAACAGGTCTTTTTAATCTTGATTACTTTTGTATTGTATGGTAGACTGAAGGTAAATAAAGGAGAATCATTATTCGTTATATAAAATTCAGGAGGTGTCCTTATGAATAACTTTACTACAGCCGTCACCAACAGACGTACCAACTATACCCTGAGCAAAGACGTATCCCTGCCCCAGACGACGATCATCAAGACCGTCGAAGACATGGTCCGCGAAGTTCCGTCTGCTTTCAATATGCAGTCCGGCAAAGTCGTCGTCGCCTTCGGCGAAACGCACGATGCCATCTGGAAAATCACGATGGACACGCTCCGCAAAATCGTGCCGCCCACCAACTTCGCCGCAACAGAAGCGAAAATCAACTTCTTCGCTGCGGCTTACGGCACGGTCCTTTACTTCGATGATACAGCCATCGTCGATAAAATGGCCGCCCAGTTCCCGCTCTACGCCAAGAACTTCCCCATCTGGGCCCAGCAGGCCAACGGCATGATGCAGTTCGCCATCTGGACGGCCCTGACCGACCTCGGCCTGGGCGTCAACGTCCAGCATTACAATCCCCTCATCGACGACGACGTCAAAAAACTGACCGGCGTCCCGGACAGCTGGCAGCTCATCGCCCAGATGCCCTTCGGTGCCCCCACAGAAGCACCGAAACCGATTGTAAAAGTCCCCATTGAAGAACGAGTCAAAGTGAAATTCTGAGAATATGAAAAAAGCTGCCGCATGATACGGCAGCTTTTTTCGTGGTTCGTTTGGCGTTTGTCGTTTGGCGAAGATTCGTACAAATACAAAATTTGGCTGTTCTCAGGATTCGAGCGGGCCGCCGATTATGGAGACTCCTACGGCCTGCGGACCGCGGACTGCGGACTGCGACCGTTTCGAACTACGATGAACGAACTACGACAAACGGCCTTTCCCTCACACCAGCAAATCGTCTTCGTCTTTGTGGCGTTTGAACCAGGCCTGGGCGTAGGTGCAACTAGTGGCTGTTTTTTTGTTGCGGCGGCGGATTTCGTCGGCCGCGGCCTTGACCAGTTTGGCCGCTGCGCCTTGGCCGCGCAGGCTGTCGTCGACGAAGGTGTGGACGATATCGTAGTTGCCGTCCGGCTGTTCGGGGAAGTCGACTTCACCGACGACGGCACCCTTTTCATTTTCGATCCAGATTTTGTTTTCACTGTATTTTAATTCCATAGCGTTTTCTCCTTTACATCGTAATTTCCACAATCTGGCCATTATGAACCGGCAGGCTGTGGCGGAAAGCAGCCATGTATTCTTCCACAGGCCGTCCCGGGTTCTTATAGACCAGGAGCAGATTGCGGATGAACTGGGCATGCGTAAAGACCAGGATGAACTGTTCCGGCCGCCGCTGCAAAAGGCTCAGGGTCCGTTCGATGCGGCCGATGAGCTGACGGTAGCTTTCGGCTCCTTCACCGTCGATATAGTCCGGATCCATCTTGCGCCAGTACCTGATGACCCGAGGCCGGCGCTGCTGCGACGTCGTACCGACACAAGTCGCCGGGGCCAGATAGACGAACTCATGGACGCAGTCCCAAATTCCCGTCACCGTATCAGGGAAGCGCCCAATCGTACACATGGCTGTCTGCTGGGCCCGCAGATACGGCGACGTGACAATCAGATCCGGCCGCTTAGGAATCTGCAGGGCCAAAGCCTGGGCCTGCTTCAGGCCCAACTCCGACAGAGGGATATTGCGGTGGTCCTGCGTCGCCTCACCGGCATTGGCAATACTTTCACCATGACGGATGAGCCATATTCTTTTCACACTATCACCTGCTTTTTTATTTTATTGTATCATATGCAGCGATATATCGCACAGACTTTTAAATGGATTTATTAAACAGGCTCTCTTCGCATCGCTGCCGTTAAGAACCCCTCTGTCTGCGAGCCGAGGGGTTCACGAGGCGATGTTGTCAGTCTGAGTCTGTCGCTGCGAAGCGGCATCTGAGTCCGAGGTTACGAAAACAGGGCTGCCCTGAGGCCCTGTTTCCGGGTGTGTATATGGTGAAAGCGTGTCTTACTTGTCCGCTAAGTCTTTGTAGACTTCATATTTCTTCTTGGCAAATTCTTCTGCTTTGGCAAAGAGTTCGTCGGCGATGTCCGGGAAGGTCCGCGTCAGGGCAGCGTAGCGCGTTTCACCCATGAGGTATTCGCGGAAGGACTGTTTCGGTTCCTTCGAATCGAGGATGAACGGATTCTTGCCTTCCTTCTTGAGCAGCGGGTTGTAGCGGTAGAGATGCCAGTAGCCGCAGTCGACGGCGCGTTTCATTTCGTGCTGGGCATTGCCCATGCCGCCTTTGATGCCGTGGTTGATGCACGGTGCATAGGCGATGATGATTGACGGTCCATTGTAAGCTTCTGCTTCTTTAATGGCTTTGATCAGCTGATTCGGGTCGGCGCCGAGGGCGACCTGTGCGACGTAAATATGACCGTAGGTCATGAGGAGACGGCCCAGGTCCTTCTTATTGAACTTGCGGCCCGAAGCGGCGAACTGTGCGACAGCCCCGATAGGCGTAGCCTTCGACGACTGACCGCC
>URLP01000105.1 GCA_900548635.1 uncultured Megasphaera sp. | reverse complement strand
GAACTGTGGCCGCCCTTGCCGTGCAGGGTGATCGTGAAGTCGTCGCAGGACGCGGAAATCTCGCCGCGGCCGATGCCGACGTAGCCCTTGGGCAGACTGCCGGCGACGTGGAGGCCCAGGGCATAATCGACGTGCGGGTTTTCCATGATGCCTGCGTCGATCATGCGGGCGGCGCCGCCGTTGC
The DNA here is from genome assembly GCA_900548635.1 of uncultured Megasphaera sp. Lineage (GTDB taxonomy): Bacteria > Bacillota > Negativicutes > Veillonellales > Megasphaeraceae > Megasphaera. The sequence continues at coordinate 5,996 of URLP01000105.1, read as the reverse complement.
CTTCTTCTGCCGGCTGGAAGGCGAGGCGGATCGTGCCGCGCAAGCAGTCTTTATGCTGGCTGAGGATTTTGGCGACGCCCAGGAGATTGGCCGCATGGCCGTCGTGGCCGCAGGCGTGCATGACGCCGTCGACGAGGGATGCATAAGGGCAGTCATATTTTTCCGTCAGCGGCAGGGCGTCGATGTCAGCCCGCAGGAGCAGGACCGGTCCCGGGAGCTCGCCGCGGATGAGGCCCGTCACGCCTGTGCCGGCGATGATGCGCACATCTTCGATATTCATTAGGGACAGTTCCTGGAAAATCGTCTTGCATGTGTCGAATTCTTTTTCACTCAGTTCCGGATGGGCATGGAAATATTCACGCATTTCCATCATATACGGCAGCGTTTCGTGTACTGCTTCGTGGATATTAAAATCAGGTATATATTTATCATTCATAAACGTTCCTCCCTCATTTTGCTGATGCATTTATATGTATATATTATTCGCTAGAGAAATACAAATTCCTTCCCTTCACATCAAACTTCAAACATCAAACCTCAAACTTTTCGGGCTTTTCGAAAAAGACGATGCTCTTTTTTTCTTGCCAAGGCCTGCGGCGTAAAAATTAGGGATTGGCAAGTGAAAATTTACGGAATCGTTAAACTTTCGCGGCTGTGCTATAATAACAGCATATTATTATAGTATAAAAGAAAATTGAAAGGATGAACATTATGCATATCGACAGACAATTGGTGGAAACGCTGCGGGCCCTGCGCTATTGGCCGCGCTTCCGCCTGCGTCTCTTCTTTGAAGGCATCGCCGTCGGCATCCTGTCGGGGACGGTCATCAGTTTCTTCCGCTGGGGCCTAGAAACGGGGACGGTCTGGCGCCAGTGGTTCTATGCCAACGTCCTAAACGTCAGCGGTCTGGGCGTCAATGCTCTCTGGTTCGTCGTTCTCCTGGCGGCGGCCTTCCTCCTCTGGCGTCTCGGCATCTATGAACCGAACGCCGGCGGCAGCGGCATCCCCCAGGTCAAAGGCGTCATCCTCGGCGCTATTCGCATGCGCTGGCTGCGCATCCTCTGGGTCAAGCTCGTCGGCGGCATCGTCGGCATCGGCCTCGGCCTTTCCCTGGGCCGGGAAGGGCCGTCCATCCAGATCGGCGCCGTCACCGCTCAGGGCCTGAGCCGGGCCCTGGGGCGGACGCGCATGGAAGAACGCTACTTGATTACGGCTGGTGCCAGTGCCGGCTTGGCGGCAGCTTTCAACGCGCCCCTGGCAGGCGTCATGTTCGCCCTGGAAGAACTGCACCGAAATTTTTCCGGCGTCGTCCTGGCGCCGTCTATGGCGGCGGCTCTCCTGGCGACCATGGTCAGCCGCTACGTTTTCGGCCGGGAATCGGTCTTCCATTTCGGCATGCTGCCGCCTTTTCCCATGCGCTATATGTGGCTCGCCGTCCTCTTGGGTATCATCATGGGAATTGCGGGAATTATTTTCAACAAAGGCCTCTTGAACATCCATTATTTCTATGACCTGCCCGTCTTTCGCAACAACTACATGCGCATCGCCTTCGCCCTCGTCACTGCCGGCATTTTGGGCTATGTTTTCCCCGATGTCCTCGGCGGCGGCAACGACCTGGTCAACAACCTCTATACCCTGCCGCTGTCCCTGAAAGTCTTCGCTCTCCTGCTGCTCGGCAAATTCTTCTTCACTCTGGTTAGTTACGGCTGCGGCGTGCCCGGCGGCTTCTTCCTGCCCATGCTCGTCCTCGGCGCCCTGACCGGGGCGATTACAGGCATTATCTTCATTCAGCTCGGCCTTATTTCATCGTATTATTTATCGAATATCGTTGTCATTTCCATGGCCGCCTTTTTCGCCGCCTCTGTCCAGTCACCGGTGACAGGCACGATCCTCATTATGGAAATGACAAATTCCTATGAACACCTGCTCGTCCTCTGTATGGCCTCCCTCGTCGCCCTGGTCACGGCACAGCTTTGTCACGGCCAGCCGATTTACGAAGCCCTCCTGCAGCGCAACCTGGCTAAGCATAAGCCGGTCTTATCGTCCAAGGAACGGCGTAATATCCTGGAACTGACCGTCGCCAGCGGCAGCCTTGCCGACGGCCGCTACATCGGCCGCATCTCCTGGCCGGCCCATACGGTCATCGTCGATGTCAAGCGCGGCGACGATGACATCATCCCCGATGATGATACGTGTCTGCGTGCAGGAGACTATATTTACGTCCTCACAGGTTCGGTCGAAGGGGCGGAAGCCATAAGAAATATTGTAGAGAAAACAGAGTTTAAAGAAACGTAAAAATGCATAATAATTATAAAATTTTATTACCAGATACTAAAAAATACACTTCGAAGTTGAGCATTATCGGCCATACACAATATAGAAAATGTGCAGAACAGAGAATAAATCTATCAAAAGTTAATTATATTTATCTATTTTTTTGACTTATAGTGGGAAGTTTGCTATAATTCAGGACGTACTCGATATTGTGTTCGTTCAAAGAGGTGGTTTTTTGAGAAATCGTATACTGATATTCGCGACAATGATCTTTGCTTTTGCTTTTTCTTCTCTGTCCTACGCCAGCGTTCAAATGGGAATGAGTGGTTCTGTTGTACAGAGCGTTCAATATATGCTTCAGGACACGGGCTATCTGTCCGGCAGTGCTGATGGCGACTTCGGTCCTTCCACGGAAGCTGCCGTCGAAGCCTTCCAGTCCGATCACGGCCTGGAAGCAGACGGTGTCGTCGGCTCGGCGACCATGGAAGCCCTCTCGGAAGCCAGCGGCCGTCCGGTTCCTGAAGAATCGTCTTCGACAGAAGGCTATCAGCGTCGTTTAGTCATGGAAGCTACGGCTTACACTGCTGCCGACGGCGGCGGTGACGGCTACACGGCAACGGGTCAGTATCTCCAGCGCGGCATGGTTGCCGTCGATCCGGACGTTATTCCTCTCGGTTCGCAGCTCTACATCGAAGGCTATGGCTACGCCGTAGCAGCGGATACGGGCGGAGCAATCGTCGGGGACCGCATCGACCTGGCCATGGATTCGACGAGTGAAGCCTTGGACTTCGGCCGCCGCGACGTCGTCGTATACGTACTTTAATAAGAAAAAAAGGGCTGCCGCCTGACGCGGCGAGCCCTTTTTTTTCGTGGTTCCTTTGGCGTTCGTCGTTTGCCGAAGAATTCCCGCATCCCACGGCAAACGATAGAGAAGTACCTTAATGTGCCAGCCCCTTTTTTTTCCCCCCGTTTTGTGTTATCCTTAAATGGACATTATATAGTTATGGAATTCAGGGAGGCTATAACTGGATGAAAAATACTATTGCATTAATTCTCGCTGCCGGCAAGGGGACGCGGATGAAATCGAAGTTTCCCAAGGTCCTGCATAAAGTCGGCGGCGTCCCGATGGTCGAACAGGTACTGCGCGCCGTCAAAGCAGCCGGAACGCAGCGCCAGGTCGTTGTCGTCGGTTTTGGCGGTGAAACGGTCCGTGACTATCTCGGCGATCAGGCCGAAACGGTCATGCAGAAGGAACAGCTCGGTACAGGCCATGCTGTCCTCCAGGCAGAACCGCTTCTCAAAGGGGAAGAGGGAACGCTCCTCGTCACCTGCGGCGATACGCCGCTGGTAACGGCCGAAACGTTTACATCCCTCATCCACTGCCATGAAGAAAGCGGCGCCGCTGCGACGATCCTGACAGCACATATGCCGGACCCGACAGGTTACGGACGCATCATCCGCAACGCCCAGGGCCAGGTCGTCAAAATCGTCGAACAGAAAGACGGCACGCCGGAAGAACTGGCTGTCGACGAAGTAAACGCCGGCATTTACTGTTTTGACATGTCCCTTCTCTGGGATATGCTCCACAATGTCACTAACGACAATGCCCAGGGTGAATATTACCTGACGGATATCATCGGCATGCTCGTTTCCTCCGGCAAGGTCGTCAGCGCCTTTGCAGCGCCGACGTATGCGGAAACCCTCGGTGTAAACTCGCGTCAGCAGATGGCAGAAGCCGAAAAAGTCCTGCGCCAGCGCAAACTGGACCAGCTCATGACGGACGGCGTTTCCATCATCGACCCGAATAATACCTATGTCGACACGACGGTCACTGTCGGCCGCGACACGGTCCTCTATCCGGGCACTATCCTCGAAGGGGATACGGTCATCGGCGAAGGCTGTCAGATCGGCCCTTATGTCCGCATGACCAACGTCAAGATGGGCGATGATGACCACGCCCAGTTTATGTACGCCCATGACTGCGAAATCAAGAACGGCTGCGAAATCGGCCCGTTCGTCCATTTCCGTCCCAATACGGTCATCGGCAACCACGTCAAAGTCGGCAACTACATGGAAGTCAAGAACTCCACTGTCGGCGACGGCACGAAACTGCCTCATCTCAGTTATATCGGCGACAGCGATGTCGGCAGCGGCGTCAATATCGGCTGCGGCACGATCACTGTCAATTATGACGGCAAGATCAAGCACCGCACGACCATTGGCGACCATGCCTTCGTAGGCTGCAACAGCAACCTCGTCGCGCCGGTCACCGTCGGGGACTACGCCTATGTCGGCGCAGGCTCGACGATTACCAAGAACATTCCGGCCAAAGCCCTTTCGGTGGCTCGCGCACGGCAGCGCAACATCGAAGGCTGGGTCAAGGATGATACATATAAGAAATAAAATTTCATAAGACATTCACACTACTTACACAGGGAGGCTCACTATGAGTTACGAAGACGGGAAAAAGCTGAAGATTTTTACGGGCAACGCCAATCCGGAATTGGCAAAGGAAATTGCTGATTACCTCGGTTTGGAACTGGGCAAAGCTTTTGTTGGCAAATTCAACAACGGTGAAATCCAGGTCATGATCGACGAAAGCGTCCGCGGTAAAGATGTATTCGTCATCCAGCCGACATGCCAGCCGGCCAACGACACCCTCATGGAACTGCTCATCATGGCAGACGCCCTCAAACGCGCTTCGGCTAAACATATTACCGCCGTTGTTCCGTATTATGGTTATGCACGTCAGGACCGCAAGACCCGCGGCCGTGAACCGATTACATCCAAACTGGTAGCTGATTTGATGACGACGTCCGGCATCACCCGCGTCGTTACGATGGACCTCCATGCCGGCCAGATCCAGGGCTTCTTCGACATTCCTGTCGATCACCTCGGCTCGGCTTCGATCATCGCTAAATACATCAACCAGAAAAAAGAAGAAACCGATATGGGCGACATCGTCGTCGTTTCTCCTGACCTCGGCGGCGTAACGCGTGCCCGCGACCTCGCTGACCGCGTCAATGCACCGATTGCCATCATCGAAAAACGCCGTCCCCGTCCGGGCGTTGCTGAAGTCATGAACATCATCGGCGACATCGAAGGCAAGACCTGCATCCTCGTCGACGACATCGTCGATACAGCCGGCTCCCTCTGCGGCGGTGCCAAGGCCCTGAAAGACAGAGGCGCTGCCCGCGTCTTTGCTGCCTGCGCTCATGCTGTCCTCACCGACCCGGCTGTCGAACGCATCCAGAAATCGGTCATCTCTGAACTGATCATCACCAACACCATTCCCCTGCCGAAAGAAAAACAGATCGACAAGATTAAAGTCCTCTCTGTTGCACCGCTCCTCGGCGAAGCTATCATGCGCATCTTCCACGACGTTTCCGTAAGCCGTCTCTTCGATAAATAAGGGATTCATCGTGCATATGATCGTAGGCCTGGGCAATCCGGGCCGCCAATATGAAGAATCGAAACACAACACGGGTTTTCGCGTCGTCGATGAACTCGCCAAGCGCTGGCATGTCACCTTGTGGCAGGACCGGATGGAGGCCCTTGTCGCCCAGACCACGGTCGACGGGGAGAAAGTTATCCTCGTCAAGCCTCAGACCTACATGAACGAAAGCGGCCGCGCCGTCGGCCCGCTCATGCGCTGGTATAAAATCGACCAGCCCGATGTTTACGTCATTTACGACGACATGGACCTGGCCGTCGGTCGCCTG
>URLP01000104.1 GCA_900548635.1 uncultured Megasphaera sp. | reverse complement strand
GCGCGAATTCTGTGAACAGCCTGTGCTGTATTTGTGCAGATTTTCGGCAAACGAATCACGCCAAACGAACTACAAAAGGAGCTGTCGCTTTGCGACAGCTCCTTTTTTCACATCAATCCTTAAAATACGGTTTGAATACGGATCGGTTCGGTTCTTTATGCTGTTTGTTGTTGTCACGGCGGTTGTTGCGGTAATTGCCGTGGTTATTGCTGCGGTTCTTGTTGTCCCGGTTCTTGGGAGCGAAGTGACGGCGACGTTCGCCGCGCTGTTCGTCTTTGCTCGGTTCGTCGTCTTTACGGCGGCGGTCATTGCGATTGCGGTAGTTATTGCGGCGGTCGCGGTTGTTGTTCGAGCGGCTGCGGCGGACGCGGAGCGGGGCTTCTTCCGTGATCTTAACCGGCGTCGTATCCGGTTCTTTCGTCAGGAGTTTGATGGCAGCGGCGACGAGGGAGGCCGAATCATAATTGCTGAGGAGTTCTTCGGCATTTTCTTTATACGTACCGAAATTGCCTTCTTCTGTCGTCGTAATCAGGCTGCGGATGGCGGCCTGCTGGGCCCCTTCCAGCGCTTCCGAGAAGGTCGGTGCCTTGCGGCGCGTGATGCGGCGCTTGATGAGGCGTTCGATGGTCCGCAGGTGTTCCATTTCGCGGGGAATGACGAAAGTCGTCGCTTCACCGCTCTGACCGGCACGGCCCGTACGGCCGACGCGGTGGACGTAGCTTTCCGGGTCCTGGGGCAGGTCGTAGTTGAAGACGTGTGTGACGCCGCTGATATCGAGGCCGCGGGCAGCGACGTCGGTGGCGACGAGGATGTCGATGGTCTTTTCACGGAACTGGCGGATGACCGTGTCGCGCTTGGCCTGGGTCAGGTCGCCGTGGATGCCTTCAGCAGAATAGCCGCGCTTCTTGAGGGCTTCCGAGACTTCGTCGACGCGGCGCTTCGTGCGCACGAAGATGATGGCCAGGTCCGGTTCCTGCAGGTCCAGGAGACGGCAGAGGATGTCGAATTTCTGGCGGTCCGGCACTTCGATGTAGGACTGTTCGATGAGGTCCATCGTCACTTCTTTGGCCTTCATGCGGATGATTAGGGGATCGTGCAGGAAGGTTTCCGCCAGCTGCTGGATCGGCTTGGGCATGGTGGCCGAGAAGAGGAGGGTCTGACGCGTATTCGGCGTTGCCGCCATGATCAGGTTGATATCGTCGATGAAGCCCATGTCGAGCATTTCGTCGGCTTCGTCGAGGACAATCGTCGTAATGTGACTCAGGTCAATCGTGCCGCGCTTCATGTGGTCGATGAGGCGGCCCGGCGTAGCGACGACGATCTGCGGGCATTTGCGCAGGCGGCGCAGCTGACGGCCCATGTCCTGGCCGCCGTAAATCGGCAGGGCCTGGATATGGGTGAACTGGGCCAGGTGGTTTAATTCTTCAGCGACCTGGACGGCCAGTTCGCGCGTCGGCGAGAGGACGACGGTCTGGATGTCTTTCGACGGTTCCGCTTTCAGAATTTTTTCCAGGACCGGGATACCATAAGCTGCGGTCTTGCCGGTACCCGTCTGGGCCTGACCGATCATGTCGCTGCCGCTCATAGCGACCGGGATGGATTCTGCCTGGATCGGCGTCGGTTCTTCAAAGCCCATTTCGTTCAGGGCACGGATGATGACTTCACTAATATTCAAATTTTGGAATTTCTCTAACATTTACTTCCTCCTTGTTGTGTAACTTACTAATTATACCATTAACAAAGGGAAAAAGATAGGGGAAAAGCGCCGTTCGCAGGCCGCAGTTCAGAAAGGCTCCCTTAATAGGGGAGACTTTATCTGGACAGTGGACTGCATTTTAATTAGATAAACGTTAAACCCAACTTTTCGAGAAAATAGAAGGAAAAGTACTACGTTTAAACTAAAAATATTCGGAAAAGTTCTGGAAAAAGCCTTGCAAATTACAAAATGGTATGATAACATACAAAGCGTCAACAGACAAACAATCCAAAATAAAAAATGCGTTGAAGAGAACTAGTATGTTCCGGAAAGTTAGCAGAGAGCTGCCGGGTGGTGTGAGGCAGCAGCGGCACGGAACAGAACTCATCTCTAAGCAGCTCGCTGAAACGAATGGAGTAGGTGGAGCCGGGGCCTGGCCGTTAACAGACAGGAGGGTATCGACGTCAATGTCCGTACCTGTAGAGAGCCTATCTTTGTGATAGGAATTAGAGTGGTAACGCGTAAGTATAATCTTTCGTCTCTTTGAGGCGGAAGATTTTTTTTATTTTGATTGTGTAATGATTTATTAGTTAAATTTATTTCATGATCATAGGAGAGATGCAGTATGAAAAACGTAGAACATTACAAAAAAGGTTATTTTATGCCCCCTGTCGTCGATATGTCCTGGACTCAGAAAGAATATCCCGATAAAGCCCCTGTTTGGTGCAGTGTCGACCTGCGCGACGGCAACCAGGCCCTCATCATTCCTATGAGCCTCGAAGAAAAGATTGAATTCTATAAAGTCCTGGTCGGCATTGGCTTCAAGGAAATCGAAGTCGGCTTCCCGGCCGCATCGGAAACGGAATTCGAATTCCTGCGCTACTTAGTCGACCACGACATGATCCCTGATGACGTCACCGTCCAGGTCCTGACCCAGGCGCGGGAACACATCATCCGCAAGACTTTTGATGCCTTAAAGGGCGTCAAGAACGCCATCGTCCACGTCTACAACTCCACGTCCTTTGCCCAGCGCCAGCAGGTCTTCCGCAAATCGAAGGAAGAAATCAAGCAGATCGCCGTCGACGGTGCGAAATTACTGCAGCGCCTGACCGATGAAGCCGGTGCCAACTACCGCTTCGAATATTCGCCGGAAAGCTTTACGGGCACAGAACCGGAATACGCTTTGGAAGTCTGCAACGCCGTCCTCGACGTCTGGAAGCCGACGGCCGACCGCAAAGCCATCATCAACCTGCCTTCGACCGTGCAGATGTCCATGCCCCACGTCTTCGCGTCTCAGATCGCCTACATGTCGCAGAACCTGAAATACCGCGACAACGTCGTCTTATCCGTCCACCCGCACAATGACCGCGGCACGGGCGTAGCCGATGCAGAAATGGCCATGCTCGCCGGTGCGGATCGCGTCGAAGGGACCCTCTTCGGCAACGGCGAACGCACGGGCAATGCCGACATCGTCACCATCGGCATGAACATGTACGCTTTAGGCGTCGATCCGGGCCTGGATTTCTCGAACATGCCGAAACTGGTAGAAACGTACGAACGAGTGACTCGCATGCATGTCCATCCGCGTCAGCCTTATTCGGGCCAGCTGGTCTTCGCCGCTTTCTCCGGTTCTCATCAGGACGCCATCGCTAAGGGCATGCATTTCCGCGAAGAAAACAACGAACAGTACTGGACCTGCCCGTACCTCTATATCGATCCGCATGATGTGGGCCGCACGTACGATGCCGACGTCATCCGCATCAACAGCCAGTCCGGCAAGGGCGGCGTAGGCTTCATCATGGAACAGAACTACGGCATCGACATGCCGAAGAAGATGCGCGAAGACTTCAGCTACTTCGTCAAGGAAGTATCGGATCACAAGCATCAGGAACTGAAACCGGCCGAAATCTACGATGTCTTCCAGAAGAATTACCTCAATACGGATACACCGCTGAAGATTGAAGACTTCTCGCTCAAGAAGAAAGGCAACAAATGGGTCGGCAAAGTCCTGGTCCGCGCCAACGACGAAGAAGTCGTCCTCGAAGGTGCCGGCAACGGCCAGCTGAACGCCGTCAGCAATGCGGTTTGCAAAGCCTACGGCATCGAATTCAGCAACCTCGTCTACAGTGAACACGACCTGGACCGCGACTCCGATTCCCGCGGCATCGCTTACTTCGGCCTGACCGATAAAGACGGCAAGACGACCTGGGGCGCCGGCGTCGATACGGATACCATCACGGCTTCCATCTTCGCCTTCATGACCGCCATCAACCGCATGGACGGCATGTCCCAGCGCGTCAAGTTCCGCGCCCTGAAATCCACGCCGGACACCATCACGGCCTTCAAAGCCACGTCGGGTCAGCATTAAAGTTTGATGCTTGAGGTTTGATGTTTGAAGTAAAATCACTTACATCAAACATCAAACCTACCACATCAAACTTAAATATGATAGCGATTCACTATATTATAACTTTCAGAGTTAATTAGCATAAGGAGTGTATATACATATGGGTATGACGATGACGCAGAAAATCCTGGCCAAACATGCCGGGGTCGACTCGGTGAAGCCGGGTGATTTAATTACTTGCCGCCTCGACATGGTCCTGGCCAACGACATTACGGCACCGCCGGCCATCGCACAGTTCGAAAAGATCGGCAAGCCTGTCTTCGATAAAGACAAGATTTCTTTGGTCCCTGACCATTTCACGCCGAATAAGGACATCAAGTCCGCAGGACTGGCCAAAATTGTCCGCGATTTCGCCAAGAAGCATCAGATTACACATTACTTCGAAGTCGGCCGCGTGGGCATCGAACACGTCCTTTTGCCGGAACAGGGCATCGTCGCGCCGGGCATGCTGACCATCGGCGCCGATTCCCATACCTGTACGTACGGCGCTCTCGGCGGTTTCTCGACAGGCGTAGGCTCGACGGACCTGGGCGTAGCCATGGCTACGGGCAAAGCCTGGTTCAAAGTCCCTGATGCCATCAATGTCCATCTGACGGGTTCCAAACCGGACGACATTACGGGCAAAGACGTCATGCTGACTCTCATCGGCATGATCGGCGTCGACGGCGCTCTCTATAAATCGCTGGAATTCACGGGCGAAGGCGTGGCAGCCCTCGACATGACGGACCGCTTCACTATCTCCAACATGGCCATCGAAGCAGGCGCCAAGAACGGCATTTTCCCCGTCGACGAACAGACCATTGCCTATGAAAAGGGCCGCGTCCCCGACGGCTACGACATCGTCACGGCTGACCCCGACGCTTCCTACTGCCGGACCGTGGAAATCAACCTTTCCGAACTGAAGCCCGTCGTTGCTTTCCCGCATCTGCCGGAAAACACGAAGGTCATCGGCACTTTCGGCGACATCAAGATCGACCAGGTCGTCATCGGCTCCTGTACGAACGGCCGTCTCGAAGATTTGAAGATTGCTGCGAATATCTTCAAAGACCACAAAGTCCATCCTGACGTCCGCTGCATCGTCATCCCCGGCAGCCAGCAAGTCTACATGGAAGCTATGAAGGCCGGCTACATCGAAACCTTCATCACTGCAGGCTGCGCCGTCTCGACGCCGACCTGCGGCCCCTGCCTGGGCGGCTACATGGGCATCATGACGGCCGGTGAAAAATGTGTCTCCACGACGAACCGCAACTTCCGCGGCCGCATGGGTCACGTCGACAGTGAAGTTTACCTGGCCGGTCCGCAGGTCGCGGCAGCCAGTGCTATTCTCGGCAAGATTGCAGCACCGAAGGAGGTCCGTTAAATGACATTAGAAGGAAAAGTATGGCGCTACGGCGACAATATCGATACAGACGTAATTATCCCGGCTCGTTATTTGAACAGCTTTGATCCGAAAGAACTGGCTACGCACTGCATGGTCGACATCGACGAAACCTTTGCGGGCAACGTCAAGGCAGGGGACATCATGGTCGGCGGCCACAACTTCGGCTGCGGCTCGTCCCGGGAACACGCACCGATTGCCATCAAGGCGTCAGGCATCCCCGTCGTCATTGCGGCCAGCTTCGCGCGCATTTTTTACCGCAATGCCATCAACGTCGGCCTGCCGGCCCTGGAAATCGGTGACGACGTGGAAAAGATCAAGGCCGGTGATATCCTTTCCATTGACCTCGACACAGGCAAAATCGTCGACAAGACGACGGGCGATACCTTCCAGGCACCGCCCCTGCCGGGCTTCATCCAGGACATTGCCAAAGCCGGCGGCTTGATCAATTACGTAAAGGAGTCTGAATAACATGGCTAAACATATCGTCGTCATCCCCGGCGACGGCATCGGGGAAGAAATCACAGAAAGTGCCGTACGCGTCTTACAAAAAATCGATGAAGTCTGCCATATCGGCCTGACTTTTGAAAAGAAACCGGCCGGCGGCACGGCCTACGACCTCTGCGGTTCGCCGCTGCCGGAAGATACGATTGAAGCGGCCAAGAAGGCCGACGCCATCCTCTTCGGCGCCGTCGGCGGCGATAAATGG
>URLP01000103.1 GCA_900548635.1 uncultured Megasphaera sp. | reverse complement strand
GGCTGTATGGCCGCACCGTAAGGGCTTGCGAGAGATAAGCACCAAATACCCAGCGGGTCGCCCATATGGCGACCCCTACAGTGCAAAAAAGAGGCTATCGCATAAGCATTTTTGCTTAATGCGACAGCCTCTTTTTACACATAGGCAATACACCCCTTAGAAATAGACCAGGGTGACACCGGCACCGCCGCCGTCTACGTCGTCGAGCTGGTATTTCTTGACGAATGGCTGGTCATCGAGGAAAGCGTGGACCTGACGGCGCAGGGCACCGCTGCCTTTGCCGTGGATGATCTTGACCGGGCTGAAGCCGGCGGCCAGGGCCTGGTCGAGGAAGCGTTCGATTTCCGGCTGTGCTTCGCTGAAGGTCTTGCCGATGACGTTCAGCTCTGTTGCTACGCTGGACGTACGGATAGGCCGGAAGGACGAGGCGGCGGCCGCTTTCTTTTCGGCCTGCTTTTCCTTCTTCAGTTCATCGAGATAGGGCGCGCTCACGTCTTTGGACTTGACGCGGACCGTCATGCCCCGCACGGAAACCGTCAGCTGTTTCGCGCCGATGTCTTCGACCGTGCCGACGCTGTCCAGATTATTGACGAAGACCTGCTGGCCCACTTTCAGCTTGGACAAATCGATGGGATCGCGCTGGGGCTTGGCCGCTTCAGGCAGGGAAATCTGCTGGATCGCCCGGCGGGCCTTGTCGATGGCCTTGGCCTTTTCCCGGTCCGTCCCCTCTTTCGACTGGGCCTTCAGTTCACGGATGATCTTTTCCGCTTCCACGCGCAGGTTGCGCTTCAAATCGACGGCATCGCGGCGGCTGGCGGCGATGATGTCCTGACGCTTCGACGAGACCTTATCCCGTTCCCGGCGCAGGTCGTCTTCCAACTTCCGCGCTTCTTTCAGGCGGTATTCCAGTTCTGCCTGTTCTTCGTCCATCTTCTTGGCCTGTTCGTTGAGCTGAGTCAGGACTTTTTCCATGTCCATATCCTGGGCCTTGCTGCGCAGGTCCTTCGCCTTTTCCAGGATGTCCTTGGGCATGCCCAGGCGTTCGCTGATGCTGAAGGCATGGGAGCTGCCGGCGGCGCCGATGCGCAGCTTATACGTCGGCTGCAGCGTTTCCGTATCGAATTCGACGTGGCCGTTCTCGATGCCCGGCGTATTGTAGGCATAATTCTTCAAGTCATTGTAGTGCGTCGTGACCATGACATAGGCGCCCTTCTTGTAGAAAGCGTCGAGGATGGCAATAGCGATGGCGCTGCCTTCGGCAGGGTCCGTACCGGAACCGAGTTCGTCCGCCAGGATGAGGTCGTCAGGCCCGCAGTGCTTGAGAATGTAAATGAGCTGCTTCATGTGGCTCGAGAAGGTACTCAGGTTCTGGGAAATATCCTGTTCATCGCCGATATCCGAGAAGACATCGCGGAAGACGGGCAGTTCCGACGATTCGCTGACGGGGATGAAGAGGCCCGCCTGGTGCATGAGGACGAGGAGGCCCAGGGTCTTCATGGAAACGGTCTTGCCGCCCGTGTTGGAACCCGTAATCAGGAGAATGCGGTAATCGCCGCCGATGATGATCGTATTGGGCACGACGTGTTTCGGGTCGATCAGGGGATGACGGGCCTGGATGAGCTTGATGATGCGCGTCTTCGGGACGGCCGGACGGCAGGCCTTCATCTTCAGGGCGAGCTGGCCCTTGGCAAAGGCGAATTCCAGCTGACCCACGCATTTCGTGCTCTCGTAGAGGTCGCTGTACTGCTGCTGGACCTTGGCCGTCAGGCGGCGGAAGATGCGTTCGATTTCCTTCGTTTCGCCGATGCGTGCCGCCTGCAGGTCGTTGTTGGCATTGACGATGGCCAGTGGTTCGACATAGAGCGTCGAGCCGCTCGCCGACGTATCGTGGACGATGCCCGGGAAGGCATGGCGGTATTCCTGCTTGATAGGGATGACGTAGCGGTTGTTGCGCACCGTGACCAGGGCGTCCTGGAAATACTTCTGATATTCCTTGTTCTGCAGGACATTGTTGACGTAGCGCTTCGTCTGCCGTTCCAATTCGACGATGCGGCTGCGCAGGCGCATCAGTTCCGGCGAGGCATTATCCCGGATCTGACGGTTATTGTCAAAGACCTGGGCAAACGAATGGGCAAGCTGGGAAAAATCGCCGATCACTTCCGCTTCTTCGGCCAGCTGGGGATAGTCAGCGCCCCGTTCGGCGAAGAAGGAACGGATTTCCCCGTAGTGCTGCAGGTTATTCCAAATATCGATGCATTCATGAGAATCAAGGGTCACTTCGCGCTTCGCCTTTTCCAGAGACGGCCGGATATCGACGATGCCGCCGAAAGGCGTGCTCGTCTCCGTCTGCAGGCAGCGGACGGCTTCTTCCGTATCGGTCAAATTTTTGGCAATGACGTCGGCGTCGCTGACCGGTCGCAGGCGGCGGGCGATTTCCTTGGACAAACGGGACGGTGCCAGGCGGACGAGCATGTTCTGGACCTGGTAGAATCCCAAAATTCTCAGACTTCTTTTATTCATACAGTATACTTACTCCTATTTATAAAATTCCGTGGAAGAAATGGCCCCGCGTGACGGTCTGGTCTTCCTTCCCTAAGAGCATCGTTTCCGTGCCGTCACAAAGGCGGCGGTAGCGGCGGACCTGCTCTTTCAGCCACTGTGGGCTGCGGCCCCGGCCTTCGATGCGGATGGCCGCAAGACCTGCACGCACGAGTTCCTTATAATACGGCGCCAAATCGAGGTCGCGGCTGTTGAGGATGTGGTTGCGGCAGTACTGGTCCGTCACGACGGGGAACGTTTCGTCCCGCCGGTCACGCAGTTCATAGGCCCCATGATTGCAGACACCGGGACAGCCGTTCTTGCGGCCCTTGCCGGCAAAGGAAGAAATGACGCACGATTCGGTGACCATCATTTCGACGCGCCCCTGGACGACGGCTTCAATGGGACAGCTGCACGAACGGGCCATCTCCCGCATCTGGCGCAGCATCGCTTCCACTGAGGCCGTGATGCCCGTACAGCCGAGGGCCGCATAGGCGGCAGCCGCTTTGCTGTTGAAAATATTGAGGGACCAGTCGGCCCGCACGGGCAAATCGCTGTTCAAATCGCGCAGCATGGCAAAGATGGCCATAGCACCGGCATAAACGCCGTCGATGCCGGCAGCCACTGCCCGTTCCAGTTCGCTCTGGACGGCATGGCGCTGATTTTCCCGGACAATGCGCGGCGTCCCGGCCCAAAGCTGTGCTCCTTGTTCGTGCGAAGCCCGCACGGCAGCCTGCCAGCTATGCGTACCAAAAGGATGATGGTGGTACGATTCACCGCCAAAGATAATGACATCGGCGCCGTTATCGGCGGCAGCCGCCACGCCGTCGACACTGTCGCAGCGCACGACGATCTGCATCTTTTCGGGTTTCTGTTCGACCTTGCAGACGGCAGCCTCTGGTGCCTGGCCCGCTGCCGGACGCGGGTATTCCGCCAGGATAGTTTCCGTCAGCGCTTCCACAGCTTGACGGCGCAGGCCGTTGAGGACACTGGCCGGAATCATTTTCGTTTCATCCCAGACCGTCACGTCAGCCAGGGTAAAGGGCGTATCACCCAGACGGCCGAGCTGGCCTTTGATGTATTCCGCCGTCGCCGGCCGCTGACGGGCCGCTTCGGGCACAAAATCCGCCGTGACGGCTGCCGTATGGCCGTTTTCATCCCAAGCCGTCAGGCGCAGCTTCCCATCTTCTGCCGTATCGACATGGCCGTAAACGGTCAGCTTGCGGCTCAGGCCGCCGGCGATATCGTCTGCCTTCTGGCGTCCTGACGGGTTGTGTTCTGTCAAGGTGCTGCGGCTGACACGGCCGGCGAGGAAATCATCCTGGTACGTGCGGTTGAAGGCTTCTTCCAGGAGCGCTGCTGCTTCGGCATGGGCCTTTTTGCGGCCCTGGGGACTCTGGTAATGAGCATCAATGACTTTGCGGTAGGCCTGGACGACGGTACGCACGTACGTGTCGCCCTTCATGCGCCCTTCGATTTTAAAGGATGTGACGCCTGCGTCGAGGAGATCGTCGATATAGTCAAGGGCGCGCAGATCTTTCAGGCTGAGGACATAGGCCTCGTGTTTCATGACAGGTTTGCCGTCACAGAGCAGCGTATACGGCTGGCGGCAGGGCTGGGCACAGGCACCGCGGTTGCCGCTGCGGCCGCCGAGGAAGCTGCTCATCAGGCACTGGCCGGAATAGGCCATGCACGATGCGCCGTGGATGAAGACTTCGATAGGAATGGACGACTGGGCACAAATCGCTTTGATTTCATCCGCCGACAGTTCCCGCGAAAGGACGGCCTGCGTAAAGCCATTTTCTTCCAGAAAGCGGACGCCATCCAAATCGGCAACGGTCATCTGCGTGCTGCCGTGCAGGGGCAGATTGGGCGCGACCTTACGGGCCAGGGCGGCAACGGCCAGGTCCTGGACGATGATGCCGTCGACGCCAAAAGCATCGAGGGTCTGCAAATAGGCCGTCAAATCCTTCAGTTCCGCGTCGGCCATCAAAATATTGACCGTCACATAGACCTTGACGCCGAAGAGATGCGCCGTCCGCACGGCCTTCCCTATTTCTTCATCACTGAGATTATGTGCAAATTTCCGGGCATTGAACGCCTTTCCTCCGAAATAAACGGCATCGGCACCGGCATCAATGGCGGTGAGTACATTTTCTAAAGAGCCTGCCGGGGCTAATAATTCTGCCATGAAAATCCTCCCTTATAATTCCTTATAAATCTTGGCCATCAAATCCGCCGTAACCGGATACGGTGTCTTCTTGACGCCGTTCGTCGGCATGGTCATGGTCACAAATTTTTTGATTTCTTCATCGCTCAAATCGACTTTATCACCCATCAAATCCTGCATCAGGGCCGTGAAATCGTCGAGGCCGGCGACGCCCAAAAGGGCCCAGACCTTTTCCGTCTTGTCCGGCATCGTTTCTTCCATGAGCTTCATGTATGCCGGCAGGAGCAGGCCATTGGCCCGGCCGTGGCTGAGTCCTTTATAATATGTCAGCATATAGCCCATGCTGTGGACCATGGTCGTCCCGGTCTGGGCAATCGTAATCCCTGCCAAAGTCGAACCGTAGAGCAGGTCTTCGCGGACCACATAGGGGACATCCCCTTTGAGATCCGTCAGGTGGACACCGAGGAAGCGCATCGCTTCTTCCGCCCAGACATCGCTCATGGGCGTCGACGTATTGGCCATATAGCCTTCAATGGCATGGGACAACGCGTCGATAGCCGTATCGACAGTGACCCGTTCCGGCACGCTTTCCGTAAAGGCCGGGTCCGCAAAAGCATAAACCGGGAAAATGAGCGGCGTGTTGATGGACTGCTTCGTCCCGGCATGGGGATTCGTGAGGACACTGACTTTCGTCACTTCGCTGCCCGTACCGGACGTTGTCGGCACGGCTACGATGGGCAGGGGCTTACAGTACGGACCAGTGAAAAGCTGAGCATCATCGAGGTCATTCGTGCAGACCAGGGCAATGGCCTTGGCCGCATCCATAGGCGAACCGCCGCCGATACCGATAACGAAGTCCACATCCTTTTCCAGGGCAAAAGCCGCTGCCTTGCGGATCGTCGCGATGGACGGATTATTTTCCACTTCATCAAAAAGGAACCAGGCAATCCCCAATTCATCCAGCTTTTCCACGACAGCCGCCTGCGAGCCATTAGCCTTCGCCGAATGACGCCCCGTCACGAGCAGCGCCTTGCGGCCAAGATTCGCCAATACATCGCCGGACTGAGCGATACAGCCTTTGCCAAAAAAGACCTTCGTCGGCATAAAATACGTAAACATACAGATTCCCCCTTCACCATTACAAGCGCTTAGATTCCTATCCATTTTATCATCTTTACGGCGTCGGGGCTAGTAGTAAAAAAGGACTGCCGCTTCATGCGACAGCCCTTTTCGTGGTTCGTTTGGCGTGGTTCGTTTGCCGAAGTTTCAAATTCGAACTGAAAAAAGAGGCTGCGCATAAAGGGAATATCCTTCATGCGGCAACCTCTTCTGTTTGCATAGGTTTTTCGAAAATCTCTTGAAAAAAGATTAACGTTTCGAGAACTGGGAAGCTTTACGAGCTTTCTTGAGACCGTATTTACGGCGTTCTTTTTCACGCGGGTCGCGTGTGAGGAAACCAGCTTTTTTGAGAGCCTGACGGAAATCAGCGTCGACTTCCAAAAGGGCACGGCTGATGCCGTG
>URLP01000102.1 GCA_900548635.1 uncultured Megasphaera sp. | reverse complement strand
GCCGGCGGCTTCCTCGGCGCCACCGTCCTCGTCGCTATGCGCAATGGTGTTGCCCGCGGCGTCTTCTCCAACGAATCGGGCCTCGGCAGTGCACCGATCGTCGCTGCAGCTGCCAAGACGAAATGGCCGGCTGAACAGGGCCTTATTTCCATGACCGGTACTTTCATCGATACGATTATCATCTGCACCCTGACAGGCCTTGTCCTCGTCGTCAGCGGTGCCTGGATGGGCGACGTCAACGGCGCAGCCCTGACCAATGCCGCATTCAACATGGCCTTCCCGACGTACGGCAGCATCATCCTCTGCGTCGGCCTGACCCTCTTCGCTTTCACGACTATCCTCGGCTGGAACTACTACGGTGAACGCTGCGTCCAGTACCTCGTCGGCGTCAAAGGCATCCTGCCGTACCGCATCATCTTCATCGCCCTCGTCGCCTGCGGTGCCTTCATTAAACTCGATGTCATCTGGGTCCTCGCGGATATCGTCAACGGCCTGATGGCTATCCCGAACCTCATCGCCCTCATCGGCCTGAGCGGTGTCGTCGTCGCCGAAACGAAGAAATATTTTGCTCATCTGAAAGAAGAAGAAATGGCTGTCGCCGAAGAATCGGAAGAAAAAGTCCCGGTCAGCCACTAAAAGAATTGTAAAAAATACTTGACGATTCCATCAGTTATGGTATAATACTTCTTGTGTCAAGCACTAATGGATAGCGGCCTGACACAAGAGATATGCCGGGGTGGCGGAATGGCAGACGCACCTGACTCAAAATCAGGCGGGTAACACCGTGAGGGTTCAAGTCCCTCCCTCGGCACCAGCAAAGAGGCTGTCGCATGAAGCGGCAGCCTTTTTAGTTTTTGTTTCTTTTTCTTTCTATCTAAATATGGTATAATAAAATAAACATATACTTATGGAGGGGAGTCGATCCACATGAATGAAATCTTTGCCAGACGGAGTATCCGTAAATTTTTGCCGACTATGGTCGAAGATGAAAAAATAGAAAAACTGCTGCGCGCCGCTATGGCCGCTCCTTCTGCTGGCAATCAGCAGCCCTGGGAATTCTACGTCGTCCGCGACAAACGCGTCATCCAGGATTTGTCCCACTGCAGCCCCTATGCCGGCTGTGCTGCCGGTGCGGCCCTGGCCATTGTCGTTTGTTCCCGCGATGAAAATATGCGTTTCCCGGCTTTCATCAATCTTGACCTCAGCGCTGCTGTCGAAAACATCCTGCTCGAAGCAGTCCATCTCGACCTCGGTGCTGTATGGCTCGGCGTCGCTCCGTACAAAGCCCGTGAAGTCCTCGTCCGCCGTTCCCTCGGCGTTCCCCAGGGCCTGACGCCTTTTGCCATCGTCGCCCTCGGCTATCCGCAGGCCACGGCAGAAGAAAAGCCCCATGAAGACCGCTATGATCCGTCCCGTATCCATTACGTGTAACATCCCTTATATATTAATAGTATATAAGAGCAGCGAAGAGGCTGCCCCGCGAAAAGAATCCATCCTCAGCGGGGCAGTCTCTTCTTTTTTGCGTGATGATTTGTACATTCTGTGTATACAGTATTTTTATAAATACAAAGTATGCCGTCCCTTGTAATGTTTTTGTGATTTGTTATAATTAAGAAAGCGGTGAATGTATGGGCTTGCTGTGCGTTTACCGGTCTGACTTAAAATTTCTAAGCAGGAGGGTATTTTCATGAAAAAAATTCGTTCGGTTTTAGTTGCCAACCGCGGAGAAATTGCGATTCGTGTTTTCCGGGCTTGTAATGAACTGGGAATCCGTACAGTCGCTATTTACTCGAAAGAGGATTCGCTGTCCCTGCACCGTTTCCGTGCAGATGAATCGTATCTCGTCGGTGAAGGTAAAAAACCGGTAGATGCATATTTAGATATTGAAGATATTATCCGCATTGCTCATGAACACGACGTCGATGCCATCCATCCGGGCTACGGCTTCCTGTCCGAAAATGCGGACCTGGCCAAACGCTGCGAAGAAGAAGGCATTATCTTTATCGGTCCGAAAGTAGAACACCTCATTATGTTCGGCGATAAGATCAACGCCCGTATTCAGGCAAAGAAGGCCGGTATCCAGTACATCCCCGGCAGCGACGGCCCGGTCATGAACTATGCCGAAGTCGAAAAATTCGCTAAACAGGTCGGTTTCCCGATTATGCTGAAAGCCGTCAATGGTGGCGGCGGCCGCGGCATGCGCATGGTCGACCGCATGGCAGATCTGCGCGATGCCTATGATCGTGCGAAATCGGAAGCCAAACTCGCTTTCGGCAGTGATGAAATTTACCTGGAAAAATGCATTGTCAACCCGAAACACGTCGAAGTCCAGATCATGGGCGACGAACACGGCAATGTCATTCACCTCTTTGAACGTGACTGCTCCATCCAGCGCCGCCATCAGAAAGTCGTCGAAACCGCACCGGCTTCGGCCCTGCCGATGGAACTGCGCCAGAAGATCTGCAACGCCGCTTTGAAACTGATGAAGAACGTCCACTACGTCAATGCCGGCACCGTCGAATTCCTGGTCACGCCGGACGGCCAGTTCTACTTCATCGAAGTCAACCCGCGCGTACAGGTCGAACATACTGTTACGGAAATGATCACGGGCATCGATATCGTCCAGACGCAGATTAAAGTTGCTGAAGGCTATGCCCTCGACAGCGATGAAATCGGCATCAAGTCCCAGGACGACGTCCGCTGCCTGGGCAACGCTATCCAGTGCCGTATTACGACAGAAGACCCGATGAACAACTTCATGCCGGACTCCGGCAAGATTATGGTCTACCGCTCCCCCGGCGGCTTCGGCGTCCGTCTCGACAGCGGCAATGCCTACACGGGTGCTATCATTACGCCGTATTACGATTCGCTCCTCGTCAAGACGACGACCTACGGCCGGACCCATAAAGAAGCAGTTGAAAAGATGCTCCGTGTCCTCAAGGAATTCCGTATCCGCGGCGTCAAGACGAATATCGGCTTCCTGATCAACGTCCTCAAGAGCCCGGAATTCGTCGCCGGCACGTACAACGTCAACTTCATTGATGACCATCCGGAACTCTTCAATCTGCCGGTCGTACAGGACCGCGGCACGAAGCTCCTCAAATACATCGGCGATACGACCATCAACGGCTATGCCGACGCCGGCCATCAGGACAAACCGGAATTCGAACCCCTGGAAATGCCGATCCCTGTCGACGGCCCTTATCCGGACGGTACGAAACAGAAATTCGATGCCATGGGACCGGAAAAATTCTCCCAGTGGATCAAAGACCAGAAGAAGGTCTTCTTCACAGATACGACTATGCGTGACGCCCACCAGTCCCTCTTTGCGACGCGCGTCCGCTCCATCGATATGCTGCGCGTTTTGGAAGCAGCTTCCAAGAAGCTGCCGAACCTCTTCTCCTATGAATGCTGGGGCGGCGCTACTTTCGATGTAGCCTACCGCTTCCTTTATGAAGATCCCTGGGTCCGTCTGCGCCAGGTGCGCAAGAAGGCACCGAACATCCTTCTGCAGATGCTCGTCCGCGGCGCCAATGCCGTCGGCTACACGAGCTATCCGGACAACGTCGTCAAGAACTTCATCGACTTGTCGGCCAAGAACGGCATCGATGTCTTCCGCGTCTTCGACAGCCTCAACAGTCTGGACAACATGTACGGTACGATCCAGGCCGTCCGCGACAACAACAAACTGGCCGAAGTCGCCCTTTGCTACACCGGCGATATCCTCGACCCGTCCCGTGATAAATACGATTTGAAATACTACGTCAACATGGCCAAGGAACTGCAGAATGCCGGCGCCAACATCATCGCCATCAAGGATATGGCCGGCCTCCTCAAACCGGAAGCGGCCTACCGGCTCGTTTCGGCCCTGAAAGATGCTGTCGACCTGCCGATCCATCTCCACACCCATGACGGTTCGGGCAATGCCATCTGCACGTACGACCGCGCCATCGACGCCGGTGTCGATATCGTCGATGTCGCGTACTCTGCTTTTGCCGGCGGCACGAGCCAGCCGAGCATGAGCACCTTGTATTATGCTTTGAGCGGCAAGGATCGCCAGCCGGACCTCGACGTCAACGCCATGGAAGAAATGTCCCGCTACTGGGCAACGGTCCGTCCGTACTACAAAGGCGTCGATAAAGCCGATCCGTATCCCAATACGGAAGTCTACCAGCATGAAATGCCGGGCGGCCAGTTCTCTAACCTGCGCCAGCAGGCGAAAGCCGTCGGCCTCGGTGACCGCTGGAACGAAATCAAGAAGATGTACCACACGGTCAGCATGATGTTCGGCGATATCATTAAAGTTACGCCGTCGTCGAAAGTCGTCGGCGACATGACCCTCTTCATGGTCCAGAATAACCTGACGGAACAGGATGTTTACGATAAAGGCGACGTCCTCGACTTCCCGCAGTCCGTCGTCGAATTCTTCGAAGGCCGCATCGGTATCCCGTACCAGGGTTTCCCGGAAAAACTCCAGAAAATCGTCCTCAAAGGCAAGAAACCGCTTACGGAACGCCCGGGCAAGAGCCTGGCACCGGTCGACTTCGACGCCATCCGCAAGAAGCTGAGCGACGCCGACTACAAACATGAAGACGAAGACATCAACGCCTACTGCCAGTATCCGAAAGTCTTCAAGGACTTCAACGAAATGGTAAAGAAATACGGCGACGTCAGCGTCCTCGATACGCCGACCTTCTTCTTCGGCATGAAGAAGAACGAAGAAGTACACGTTGAAATCGAAGAAGGGAAGGACCTGATCATCACCCTCATCAATATCAGTGATCCTGATGACAGCGGCGTCCGCACGATTACCTTCATGTTCAACGGTGCCGAACGTGAAATCCAGGTCCAGGACAAGAGTGTCGACATGAAGACCGTCACACGCCGCAAAGCCGATCCCGATAAGATCGGTGACATCGGTGCTACCCTCTCGGGTTCGGTCGTCAAAGTCCTCGTTACACAGGGCCAGAAAGTCAAGAAAGGCGATCCCCTCGTCGTCACGGAAGCCATGAAGATGGAAACGACGATTACCTCGCCTATCGACGGCACGATTGGCGAAATCTACGCCACCAAAGGCCAGGCCATCATCAGCGGCGACTGCCTCTTGGAAGTGCTTGAATAATACAGTTCATGAAGGTTTCTGCTGTCAGGCATGATACCTTTTAACACGTCGTTTGTCGTGGGTCGTTCATCGTTTGCCGTGATTAACTGTTTCGTATTTGTATGAAATTTTCGGCAAACGAACCACGCCAAACGAACCACGAAAGGGGCTTGTCGCCTTGTGCGGCAGGCCCTTTCTTTATTATTGCAAAAGGAGAAACTTATCATGAAAATGGTAACCGTCTATTTGTTGGGCAAGAAGTTCTCTGTCCCTGAAGATTTGACGATCATGCGGGCCATGGAATATTCCGGCTTCCGTCTCGTCCGCGGCTGCGTTTCTGCGGGGCCTGTGCCGTCGTCTACCGCCTGCAGGGCCAGACCGAGACCCATTCAGCCCTGGCCTGCCAGACGAAGGTCGAAGACGGCATGTGCGTCGGCCGCCTGGAATCTTTTCCCATCAAGAAGGAAGACTACGATATCGAAGACCTGCCTGTGGCCGGCAACGTCGTCGGCCAGCTCTATCCGGAAATCTACAAGTGCATCCACTGCAATGCCTGCACGCGCAACTGCCCCCAGGGTATCCAGGTCATGAAATACATCGCCCTGGCTCAGCGCGGCGACTATGCCGGCTGCGCCAAAGAATCCTTCCGCTGCGTCTGCTGCAACATCTGCGCTGCCGGCTGCCCGGCCAAAATCAGCCACGGCGCCGTCGGTCTCTTGGCACGGCGTCTGTTGGGCCGCTACATGACCAGGAAGAGTGCCCATTTGGAAAAACGCGTCGCCGCCATCCGCGAGGGCCAGTACGTCGCCGACGTGCAGCATCTCATGGAAGCCAGCGACGACGAACTGCATCGTCTCTATGAAGCGCGGCAGATTGAGAAATAGGAGGAAACCATGCAATATACAGAAGAAATGAGGGCCTCCCAGGCCCGGGTCGAAGCGACGCGGAATATCCGACTTTCCGAAGAGCTGCCGCGTTTTACGGCAGAAGAAAAAAAGGAACTCCTGCGCCGCTATCATCCTGATTACAATGAAGACGGCTTTGCCGTCCTCAGCATCGGTCCCAATAAAGGCGACAAGGTACCGCGGGAACTGGCGGCGCTTCTCCAGGGGCAGAGCCGCATGGATACGGCCGATGTCGACCTC
>URLP01000101.1 GCA_900548635.1 uncultured Megasphaera sp. | reverse complement strand
GTCGCTACCTTTACGGAAAGCAACTTCACGCCGGAATCCTATGAAGATGTCGACGCCGAATCGACGACGACGACCGAATCCATCGGCAAAGCCGTCGTCAAGATTGCCAAAGACCTCCACGCTGCGGCTATCATCGCTTCGACCGAACGCGGCGGCACAGCGCAGATGATTTCTAAATTCCGCCCGGCCTGCCCGATTGTGGCCGTATCGCCGCACGAAGCCATTGTCCGCCGCTTGCAGCTCAACTGGGGCGTCCAGGCTGTTACTGGTAAAGAAGCGAACGACACTGACGCCGTCGTCGATAACGCTATCTTCGCAGCCCTCGACAACGACCTCATCAAAGCCGGTGACCTCGTCGTCCTCACGGCCGGTGTCCCCGTTGCCAAAGCCGGTTCGACCAATATGATCCGCGTCCAGGTCGTCGGCGACGTCCTCCTCCGCGGTACCGGTATCGGCCGTAATTCGGCCATCGGCAAAGTCTGTGTCGCTGAATCGAAAGAAGACCTGGAAAAGAACTTCAGCGACGGCTGCATCCTCGTCCTCCGTTCGGCCCGCGCTGATTTCGTCGATTATATGAAACGGGCCAGCGCCATCGTCTCCGAAGAAGTCGGCCTGACCAGTGAATCAGCTATCGTCGCCATCACCTTGGGCATCCCGACCGTCGTCGGCGCAGCTCATGCCGTAGACACCCTGGAAAATGGCGAAATCGTCACCGTAGACGCCAGCCGCGGCACCATCTTCCGCGGCGAAGCCAACGCACGCTAAGCTATTGGGGAGGTCTGGTCATGAATCTGACGATATTAGGGACGGGGAACGCGACGGTGACCCATTGTTATAATACTTGTTTTGTCCTCGATGAAGGTGGCCAGTACCTGCTCGTCGATGGCGGCGGCGGGAACGGCCTCCTGCAGCAGCTGGAAAAGGCCCAGTTGCGCTGGCAGGATATGCGGACCGTCTTCGTCACGCATAAACACATGGACCATCTTCTGGGCATCCTCTGGCTCATGCGCATGATGTGTCAGTCCTGGCGGCGCGGGACTTATGATGGCGAAGCCGTCATCTACGGCCACGAAGAAGTCATTTCCTTGCTGCGCACGATGGGAAAGAATCTGCTGTCCTCGAAAGATAGTGCCTTCCTCGATGACCGCCTGCATCTCGTCACGGTGGCCGACGGGGAAACGCGCCAGCTCATAGGCCACGATGTGACCTTTTTCGATATCCGCTCGACGAAGGCCAAACAGTTCGGCTTTTCCCTGGCACTTGCCGATGGCAGACTGACCTGCTGTGGCGATGAACCGTACCAGCCCTGGGAAGAAGTCTATGTCCGTGACAGTAAATGGCTCCTTCACGAAGCTTTCTGCCTCGACGCCGAAGCGGATATCTTCCATCCCTATGAAAAACACCATTCTACCGTCAAAGACGCCTGTGAGACGGCGGCCCGCCTGGGCGTACAGAATCTGATTCTCTACCATACGGAAGACAAGAACCTGGCCCATCGCCGCCAGCGTTACCATGCCGAAGGATGCCGGTATTATCAGGGAAAACTGTATATCCCAGATGATTTGGACGTCATCGCTTTATAATTTGTAGAATAGGCTGTCGCATGGGCGACAGCCTATTTTCATTGTACAACCTTATGCGATTCTGTTAAAATAAATTTATTCCTGCTTTTTGGCAGCTTGGGAAAACGTTGCAGCAAAAATTAGCAGAAGTTGAAGAAAATTAAGGTATATAGTAAGGAGACAGGATAAAATGATACGTTTTAACAATGACTATAATCATGGTGCACATGCCAGTATTTTGCAGGCCTTGGCCCAGACGAACGATACGCAGTATGGCGGCTACGGCGTCGATGAATGGTGCGACAAGGCAGAACAGCTGATTTTGGAACTGGCGCACTGCCCGCAGGGGAAGGTCTGGTTCTTCCCAGGTGCGACGCAGGCCAATTTCGTCACCATTTCAGCCCTCCTCGGTTCCTGTGACAGCATCATCTGTGCCGACACAGGCCATATCAACTGCCATGAATGCGCGTCCATCGAAAATGCCGGCCACAAGATCGTCGCCCTGCCGCATCACGATGGCAAGATTACAGCCGAACAAATCGAAGGGGAAGTACAGGCCTATTACAACTCTGGCGAAGCGGAATACCTGACGCGGCCGGCCTTGGTCTACATTTCCTTTACGACAGAATACGGCACGCTCTATACGAAGGAAGAAGTGACGGCTATTTCCGAGGTCTGCCATAAATACGGCATGTACCTCTTCGTCGACGGTGCCCGTATGGGCTACGGCCTGGGCGCAGCGGAAAACGACCTGACCCTGGCCGATTTTGCCCGTCTGAGCGATGCTTTCTACATCGGCGGCACGAAATGCGGCGCCCTCTTCGGCGAAGCCGTCGTCCTCACGCATCCTAAGAAAGAGTGGCGCTTCAAGGCCCACATGAAGCAGTCCGGCGCCGTCCTGGCCAAAGGCT
The DNA here is from genome assembly GCA_900548635.1 of uncultured Megasphaera sp. GTDB lineage: Bacteria > Bacillota > Negativicutes > Veillonellales > Megasphaeraceae > Megasphaera. The sequence continues at coordinate 3,895 of URLP01000101.1, read as the reverse complement.
GGCTCTTAGGCCTCCAGTTCTACACGCTCCTTCATGACGGCACGTATTTCGCCATCACGCGCAGGGCCGATGAATACGCCCTCCAGATCCGCGACGCCTTCCGCAAGAAGGGCATCCCCGAACTCGTAGCCAGCCCGACGAACCAGCAGTTCGTCATCCTGACCCAGCGCCAGGCCGCGGCTCTCAGCGAAAAATACGTCTTCGAAGAAGAAGGCCCCGTCGACGACGACCGCCTCTGCGTCCGCTTCTGCACTTCCTGGAGCACGAAACAAGAAGAAGTCGATCAGCTCGTGGGGGATATTTTGAGTTTGTAGTTTTTAGTAAAAGCAACCCCTCAGTCAGCTTCGCTGACAGATCCCCTATCAGGGGAGCCTTCCGCTGCAAACTACAAACTAATATTTCCCCGCTTCTGCTTTGGCGAGTTGGTCGCAGCGTTCGTTCAGGGCGACGCCGACATGGCCTTTGACCCAGTGGAAGGTCACGTCGTGGACGGCGTAGAGTTTGTCCAGTTCGATCCAGTAGGACTGGTTGAGGACGGGCTGGCCGTCGGCCTTCTTCCAGCCGCGGCGCTTCCAAGCGGCGACCCACTTGGTAATGCCGTTCTTCAGGTATTGGCTGTCCGTATAGAGGGCGACTTTCGTGCCGGCCGGGGCGAATTCCAGGGCCTTGATGGCGGCCAGGAGTTCCATGCGGTTATTCGTCGTTGACGGATTGCCGCCGGACAGTTCCGTCACTTCTCCCGTGGCGACTTCACAGGCGACGGCCGCCCAGCCGCCGGGACCGTCGGGGTTTCGCAGGCACGAGCCGTCCGTATAAATGACATAATCCTGCTCTTCATCGGGACGAAGGGCAGGGGAGGGGGCTGCCGTTTTGGCAGCCTTTTTGCGGTGCACAGTCCGCTTCGGTGCCGGCGCCGTTTCTTCACCGCTCAGCCATTTCATCGCTTCCTGGGCGTCCGTAAAGCTCTTGAAGCGGGCACCGGGAAAGCCTGTGACCTGTTTCTGACATTCTGCCCAGGAGGCAAAGAGTCCTGTCTGGCGGCCGCGCCGCACAGCGTATACTTTTTTCTGCATGAAACACCTCATTCAATCATATAGACTCGTTCCAGCTGCTGCAGGTAGGCATTGATGCGCTGCCGTTCCTGCGGGTCCGTCACGGCCCGGCCGGAATAGTAGTATTCGACAGTCTGGGGCAGGTATTCCAGCCCCTTGTGATAATCGAGCTGGCGGATCAGTTCGCGGATCGTCCCTTCATTGCCGTCGACGAAACGGACGTGGTCCGGCAGGATGCGGCGCAGCGTTTCCTTGAAGTAGTTGAAATGCGTGCAGCCCAGGACCAGGTTCGAATAGCGGCTGAAATCGTAAGGCGCGAACTGCCGGCGGATATAGGCTTCTACGTCAGGCGACGAGAAATCCATCTTTTCCGCAAATTCCACAAGGCCCGGCATGGCCAGGAGATCGACGAGATTTTCTGTATCGTATTTTTCAATCAGGTCCTTAATCTTGCGGCCCCGTACGGTGATCGGTGTGGCGATGACCAGAACGCGGCTGCGGTCCGTATCCATATCGAGGGCCTTCTTGGCAGCCGGTTCCATGCCGATGATGGGAATCGTGTACTTATGGCGCAGTTCCTTCACGGCCACACTGGTCGCCGTATTGCAGGCGACGACGATGGCTTTGACGTCCTTCGTCATGAGGAAGGAAAAGGCGTCGCTGACGTACTGGAAGACTTGTTCCCGCGTCTTCGTCCCGTAAGGGACATTGTCTTCGTCGGCGAAGAAGATGAATTGTTCGTGCGGCAGGACTTTCATGGCATGATGGAGGACACTGAGGCCGCCTATGCCGGAGTCGAAAAATGCAATTTTCATAAAAAAAGACCTCGAATTTCATAGAGTAAGTAATTTTCTAGTTTCTAATGCTACTATTATAGCACGCGCGGCGCAGTAGAGAAACAAAAATAAAGAGGGCATCATGCATGCAGTTATGGTATAATAAGGATAACGTAACTGTTGCTTTTTTTTGGAAGGTGATATCATGCATATCCAACATGTTTATGCCGTTTATTTCAGTCCTACCGGCAATACGAAACGCCTCGTCTGTGCCTGTGCAGCCGAAGCGGCGCGCCTCTTCCAGGTGCCGTGCCGGGCGCTTTCCCTCGATTTGCCGGCCGAACGGGAAGCGGTGCGCACCTTTTCTGCCGGCGACCTAGTCATCGTCGGTGCGCCGACCTATGCCGGCAAGCTGCCCAATAAGATTTTGCCGACGTACCAGGAAAAACTGCGCAGCCACGGCGCCCTGGCCATAGCCATCGTGACCTACGGCAACCGCTCGTTCGACAATTCTCTGGCAGAACTCTGCAACGTCCTCAGCACGAACGGCTTTCGGCAGCGGCCGGGGCCTTTGTCGGCACACATGCCTTTTCCGATGCCCTGGCACCGGGACGGCCTGATGAACACGATATGGCCCTGCTGCGGCAGATGACCGACGGCGCTGTCGCCAAGATCCGCCGCACTGACGGCCGGGTGGAAGCTGTTGTCGTCGACGGCGATGCCAAGGCGCCGTACTACATCCCCAAAGGCCTCGACGGCCAGCCGGCGAAGTTCCTCAAGGCTAAACCGAAGACGGACAAAGAAAAATGCATTTCCTGCGGCCTCTGTGCCCGTCAGTGTCCCATGGGCTCCATCGATGCTGAGGATACGTCACAGGTCACGGGTATCTGTATCAAATGCCAGCGCTGTGTCCGCAACTGTCCGAAAGGGGCCAAGTATTTCGACGACCCCGCCTTTTTATCGCACGTGAAGATGCTCGAACGGGATTATACCGGACGGGCAGAAAATAAAATCTTTCTCTAAGGAGTGATCACTATGGAGTTACAGGAAGTACGCAATAATGCCCGCAGCAAGATGAAAGGCTGTCATGTCTGTCCGGAATGCAACGGCAAAGCCTGTGTCGGCATGATTCCCGGTTTCGGCGGCCTGCGCACGGGCCGGTCCTTCATGCGCAACCTCGAAGCGTTAGCCGAATATGGCCTGGTCATGCGCAGCATGTCCGGCGTCGACGACCCGGATACGGCCGTGACGATTCTCGGTAAGAAACTGAGCATGCCTGTCCTCATCGCTCCGGTCGGCGGCATCGTCCTCAATGCCCAGGTCGACGGCGACCCGGCTGAAGTGGAAGCCGATTATGACGAAGCCGTCACCCAGGCCGCCCTCGACGCCGGCACGCTCTGCTTCACCGGCGACAGCGGCGCACCTTATATGTACAGCTCGGGCATCGCGTCCTGCAAAAAGCGTCCGGGCATCGTCATCCCGACCATCAAGCCGCGCAGCAACGACAAGATCATCGAAAAGATCCGCCAGGCTGAAGACGCCGGCGCCTTTGCCGTGGCCAGCGACATCGATGCGGCGACGCTCATCAACATGCGCATCTTCGGTCAGCCCGTAGGTCCGAAGAGTGCCAGTGACATTGCAGAAATCGTTAAATCTACGGACCTGCCCTTCATCGTCAAGGGCATCATGTCGCCGGAAGAAGCTGTGGCCTGTGCCAATGCCGGTGCCAAAGGCATCGTCGTCAGCAACCACGGCGGCCGCGTCCTCGACGGCATGGCCGGGACGGCGGACGTCCTGCCGGACATCGCAGCGGCTGTCAAGGGCAGACTGACGATCTTCGTCGACGGCGGCGTCCGTCAGGGCGAAGATATCCTCAAGATGCTGGCCCTCGGCGCCGATGCCGTCCTCATCGGACGTCCTGCAGCGGTGGCTGCCGTCGGCGGCGGTGCCGAAGGCGTCAAGCTTCTCCTCGATACCCTCAAGCGCCAGCTCATGGATGCCATGATGATTACCGGCGTCCGTAGCCTCCAGCACGTCCCGGCAGGCATCGTGAAGCGGTTGTAAGGC
>URLP01000100.1 GCA_900548635.1 uncultured Megasphaera sp. | reverse complement strand
CGTTCATGCCGGCTTTAATCATCTTTTCGATAATTTCCGGGGTATTGGAACTGGGGCCTAAGGTGCAGACGATCTTTGTTTTTTTCAGCATATCTCTTCTCCTTGCTTCTATTTAATGAGATGATTTTCGTTCAGCTGACGGCGCGGATGAGGTTGAAGACCTGCTGAGCCGTGTTCGTCATATTGCGCAGCGCCGTTTCTTTGTTCATGGCTTCTTCCAGCGGCATGGCTTTATCGACGATAGAAAAGAAGGCGTCGATGCCCTGCTGATTACATTCGGCGGCATCGGCCGTCGTGCAGCCGGCCAGGGCGATGACTTTGGCACCGTACTGCTTAGCCAGCTTGGCTACACCGATAGGAGCTTTGCCCATGGCCGTCTGGGCGTCGAGTCGGCCTTCACCGGTGATGACGTAATCGGCATCTTTAACGGCCTCTGCCAGACGGATGGAATCGAGGACAATCTGGATGCCTGAACGCAGCCGGCCATGCAGGTAGGCCAGGAAAGCGAATCCCATACCGCCAGCTGCACCAGCACCGGCTGTCTGACTGAAGTCATGACCGGTATACGTCCGGGTGACGGCGGCAAAAGACCGGCTGGCATCGTCCAAGACTTTGACATCCTGCGGCGACGCGCCTTTCTGGGGCCCGAAGATATAGGCAGCACCCCAATTCCCGAATAACGGATTGGTCACATCGCAGGCAACATCGAAGGTGCAGTCTTTCAGGGCCGGCAGGACCTGGGAATCATCGACAGAAGCGATGCGCCCTACTTCCTGCCCGCCTAAACCAATGGGCTTGCCTTGAGCATCGCGGAAAATATACCCCAGAGCCTGGAGCATGCCGACGCCGCAGTCACTGGTCGAGCTGCCGCCCAGGCCGATGATGAAATGGCGGATACCCGCTTCTATAGCCTGCGCCATGACCTGGCCGACGCCATATGTCGTCGTATGCAGGGGATTGCGCTGTTCGGATGGAACCAGTCCCAATCCGGCAGCCCCAGCCATTTCAATGACGGCCGCTTCCATCCCCGGCAGATAGCCATAAGGACAGGAAACGGCTTCTCCTAAAGGCCCTTGGACGCCGACATAGCGGAGCTCACCATTCAGCCCATCGACGAGGGCTTCGACGGTCCCTTCCCCACCATCGGCTAATGGCTTGACAATGACCTGGACGGGATGGCCGCCATAGGCCTTGCGGACGCCGGCTTCGATGGCCCGGCCCGCTTCGACGGAAGTCAGACTATTTTTCAAGGAATCAATGGCTACAACGACTTTCATGATGATCTCTCCTCTATTTGCGAATTCATAAGGCTGTGTTTCTCTATGCCTATAGTGTAGCAAAAGAGGCCTCTTCTTTCTATGTTATAAAGAACAATGAACTACTATTATTTTTATTTTATAAACCAAGGAAGGGTCGCAACATACAGCGCTACGGCATCGCAAAATACCCTTGGATCGAGGCCGGTCTTCCCGGCAATCCGCTTCAGCCGGTATTGCAGCGTGTTCTTGTGGATACAGAGAATCCGTGCCGTTTCCTGGATAGACAAATCCTGCTGATAATAGACCTGGAGCAAATGGATGTCACTGTCCGTCAAATGATGGCAAATATCCCTGCAGTAGCGGCGGCGCACGGCCCCGTCCAGACTTTGCAATAAAAAGGCCAATTTCATATCATCAGCATGAACGCAGAAGACCTGCCGGTCTGCCGCTGCCTGCAAAGCCATTTTGGCCAAACGATACGATTCGTAGATACGGTGAAACGGCTCTTCGGTCCCAATTCCCGCCGAAACGCCTGGATAGAACCATTCTTTCCAACGTGGCAGTTTCTTAGCCCAGTTCGGATAAACTTGACCAGGAATGAGGATAACGAAGATATCCGGGTAGATATATGTATATAAGGTCATCCCCAGCTTTTGACAGGTTTCAGACATTTGCTGACGGAAATCCCCGACTTGGCAAGTTCCCTCATGCCATCGGAAAACGGCAGCAACATACTGGCTGCCTGCCAATTCCGGCTGTTCTTCGGCCAGCTGTTGCACCATATCTTCATCATGGTAGATCAAGGCCATGACTTGACGGCTGCGATGTTCTTCTTCACTGAACGCCTCTTGGCTCAAGCGATATTCCTGGAGGAAGACTTCACAGATTTTCGTCAGCAAGAAACCGTACTGGCCGACGACAGCCGGTTCCCCGGTAATCCCGACAACCCCCAGGACTTGTCGGCCCATGACGATAGGATAATTGACACCTTGGCTGACCCCCTCTTCAGGGCGGTCTTCCTGAACGGTCTGGACCCGTCCCGTCCGGGCGGCGACATGGCCGGCCTTGTGGTAGGTGCCAATACGGGCGCTGTCAGTACTGGCCATGATACGTCCATGACGGTCGATGAAATTGACGTTCCAACCGACGACGGCCTTGGCCGAATCGACAATCTGCTGGGCTAATTCATCGGTAATGCGTACTTTCACTTGACATCACCCTCTCTAGTAAGAATCATGATAACGCCACGTCCAGGGCCATCATCAACGTGAATCCCAGGGCAAAGGACAAGACGCCAATATCGGAGTGTTCACCAGACGACATTTCCGGGATGAGTTCTTCGACGACGACATAGCACATGGCGCCAGCTGCCAGGCTGAGGAGATACGGCAGGACGGGTACGATGAAAGCCGTCAGGGCAATGGTCAGGGCCGCCCCAAGAGGTTCGACGATGCCCGACAGGACGCCGCCGAGAAAGGCCTTGTGCCTGCTGACGCCAGCCGCCTTGAGGGGCATGGAGATGATGGCCCCTTCGGGCAGGTTCTGTAAGGCAATGCCCAGGGACAAGGCAAAGGCCCCGGCAGCACTGATTCCCGTCTGACCGGCCAGGAGTCCGGCATAGACGACGCCGACGGCCATGCCTTCAGGGATGTTATGCAGCGTCACGGCTAGGACGAGCATCGTCGTCCGCTGTAAGTGGCTGTGCGGTCCTTCGGCTTTCTCGCTGTACATGTGCAGATGCGGCACCAGCCGGTCCAGGGCCAGGAGCAGAAAGATGCCCAGCCAGAACCCAGCTACGGCCGGCACGAAAGCGAATTTCCCTAACGGCGCCGATTCTTCCATAGCCGGTATCAAGAGGCTCCAAATGGAAGCGGCAATCATGACACCCGACGCAAATCCCGTCAATCCCCGCTGGACCTGACGATCCAATTCCCGCTTCATAGCATAGACGCAGGCCGCCCCTAGCGACGTCCCGACAAAAGGGATGAGAATCCCCATGAAAGCATTTTCCATAATAACTTTCCCTTTCTATATATCATTTAGTTTTATTCGATACTCAGTATCATTATATTCTTATTGTACACAAAAGGAGCTGTCCTCGCAAGACAGCTCCTTTTCGCGAATATATCGTACATCAAACTTCCTCTAACGCACTTTCACCGCTGATTTTCCCAGGCAGGACCAGGGACAAGGCCAGGCAGACCAGGGACGGTACAAGCCAGCCCAGGCCGCTGTCGCCTAAGGGCAGGCCCTGGATGAGGACAGCCGCTCCGTCGAGATGGAAGAACTGGGCGGCAATGTCAATGGCCGATACGATGCCGGCAGCAGCGACGGTGCAGCGCATGCCCAGTTTCGACAGACTGACAAATTTATTGACAATAGTCAGCATGACGACGACAATGGCCATGGGATAGACAAACAGCAGGAGGGGCAGCGTGACCTGGATAATCTGATTTAAGCCGAGATTGGCCAGGAGCAGGCTGACGACGCTGATGACGGTGACGTATTTCTTATAGGACAGGATCGGGAATTCTTCAGCAAAGAAGGTCGAAACAGCGGCGATGAGGCCGACTGTCGTCGTAAAGCAGGTCAATGTGACCATGACGGCTAGGAAGGCCATGCCGACAGTCCCGAAAATCTGGAACGACGTCTGAGACAAGACATAGGCGCCGAGATTGATTGTGGCATCTCCATAGACCGCCTGCGGGATGGGAAAATGATTTCCCAGCAGGGCCAGGCCCAGATAAAGTCCGCCCATGAGGACGGCGACGGCGGCTCCGGCCATCCAGACACTGGCTATATGTTCCTTTTCTGATGTAAAATGAATCCGCTTCATAGCCCCCAGGGCGATGATGCAGAAGGCAAAGGACGCCAGCGTATCGACTGTATTATAGCCTTCAATGAAACCATTGCCGAAGGCTGAAGCAGCATATTTTCCTATAGGTGCAGCTGTCGACGGCGTCGTATAGGCCATCATGCCGACGACGATGAGCAGGACGATCATGATAGCAAAAATCGGGGTCAATACCTTACCGACACGGTCGAGGAGCTTCGACGGCGTAATCGACAGCCACCAGGCGCAGACGAAATAGAGCGTCGTGAAAATAGCCAGCGGCAGCATACCGTCGCCGGTAATGGGCAATATGCCGATAGAAAAGGACGTCGCTGCTGTCCGCGGGATAGCCATGAGCGGCCCGATGGCCAAATACATGAGTGTCAAAATGATGAGCGAAAAGAGGGGCGAAATCTTACGGTTCATTTCAGCCCGGAATCCGCCGGGATTAAAGGTCCCCATGATGACGGCAATGACAGGCATACCGATGCCGGACAAGAGAAATCCCAGAATCGCAGGCGTGAACTGCCCTCCCGCCTGGAACCCAAGCGACGGCGGGAAAATCAGGTTCCCCGCCCCGAAAAACATGCCGAACAACAATAGTCCGACTTGTGCACCATTTTTCAACATAAACAGATAACACTTCCTTTACAATTTTAATTCATACATGTAAATCTTTATTTATACATTGTAAAGTTTTAAGTGTCTTCTGTCAATCCAAAAAGTTAAACGATTTATTTTGAGGCATCAACGCCAGATAAGCACTAAGTCCAAGGCGAATAGCCGTCCCCTTTCCCCTAGCCGCTCCCCCCGGGAAATGCTATACTTAGGAGGAACGTCATTTTGACAAATCCAGATGTAAAGAGGAATCATATAGTATGGAAAAGAATTTCGACATCAATGAACAGGGCTTCAGCATCCGCTGCAAGCTGCTCTGTAATGACAATGATAAACAGCGCCGCGCTTTTGACAATGTCGTCGTCGTGACGCACGGCTTCGGCAGCCACAAGGACACGGCCGGGACGGTCCATTTCGCCGAACACCTGACGAGCAAGTACAAGGGCTTCGCCGTCATTGCCTTCGACTGGCCCTGCCACGGCGCCGACGCCCGCAAAAAGCTCTCCATCCCGGAATGCATGACCTATCTGACGCTGGTCACGGACTATGCCAAGAAGGATCTGCAGGCCAAGAACGTCTTCAACTATTCGACGAGCTTCGGCGCTTACATCACTCTGCGCTATCTCATCGAAAAGGGCAATCCCTTCGTGCGCATCGCCCTGCGCAGTCCGGGCGTCAATATGTATGAAAGCATGAGCAACCACGTCTCGGACGAAGGCTTCACCAAACTGAAAAAGGGCAAGGAAATCCAGGTCGGCTTCGAACGGAAGATGAAGATCGACCAGGCCTTCATGGACGACCTGAAATCCTTTGACGTCCGCGACCATGAATATTTCGACTTCGCCGACGACATCCTCATCCTGCACGGCACGAAGGATGAAATGATTCCCATCGATCTGGTGCAAAAGTTCGCTGAGGACAACGTCATCGAATTCGTCCCCGTCGAAGGGGCCAATCATCCCTTCCAGAACCCGAACCACATGGCCCTGGCCATCCACAAGATCATCGAATTCTTCCACGACGGCCTCGCTTAGAAAGAACCACCCCCGCCGCCGTGGTCGTCATCGCTGCAGTCGTCGGTGATCTCGAAATCGCCGCCGTCATCCGTATCCTGGACTTTAGGCTTAGCGATGCGCTGCACCGTAAAGTAGACGAAGGTATCGCTCTGATCCGTCAGATGGAAACTGTCCGTATCGAGGTATTCGTCAGCTGCCGCAGCTTTCCGGACATTGCTCATCCTGCCGATGAGATAGGAACGGAAGAGCAGGCCGCCGCCCAGGGCGAGGACGACCGCAATGGCCAGTGCCAGGGGGCTGAAGGCATCGGCCGGGTCATAGGGCTTCCCCTTTTCCGCATAATAGGCCAAAAGTTTGTCCGAAGCCTGGCTGTACTTCGTAAAGGCCTGGGCATAATGACCTTTTTTTAAATCCGGCAGAAAGGCATCCTTGAGATAAGGGATGCCTTTTTTGTTGCTGATACGCCTTTTCATGACCTTATCCGTGGCCACGTACCAGTCGCGCCGGTCCATGGCCAGGAGCAGGACCATGCTGCCGTTCTTCCCGTCTGTATACTGCGTGTCCAGGAGCTTATTGGCATAATCGCCGGCCTTGACACCTTTCGTCGTCGGCACGGTCACGACGGCCAGGCGCACGCCGTAGCG
>URLP01000099.1 GCA_900548635.1 uncultured Megasphaera sp. | reverse complement strand
TGACCATCGATGCCGGTGAGACCGTCGGTCTCGTCGGTGAATCGGGCTGCGGCAAGTCGACCTTTGCCCGCACGCTCTTAGGTCTTTACCCGAAGACGTCTGGCACCATTTATTATAAAGGAAAAGATACGGCCGACCCCGCTGTCCGCCGCGACTACCGGCGCCACGTCCAGATGATTTTCCAGGACCCTTACGCCTCGCTCGACCCGCGCATGACCGTTGAAGAAATCATCAGCGAGCCCCTGCGCAATTATCATCTCTGCAAGGATGACAGGGAACGGCGTCAGCGCGTCGCGTCTTTGTTAGAACAAGTCGACATGCGCAGTGAAGCGGCCCAGCGCTATCCCCATGAATTCAGCGGCGGCCAGCGCCAGCGCATCGGCATCGCCCGCGCCCTGGCTGTCGACCCGGAATGCGTCTTCTGCGACGAACCGATTTCGGCCCTTGACGTCTCCGTTCAGGTCCAGATCGTCAACATGATGCAGCGCCTGCAGCAGGAACGGGGACTGTCGTATCTCTTTATTGCCCACGATTTGGCTATGGTCCATCACATGAGCCGCCGCATGGGTGTCATGTATCTCGGACGCCTCGTCGAACTGGGACAGGGCGATGAAGTCTTCCACGAACCGCTCCATCCGTACACGCAGATGCTCATCGCCTCTGTGCCGCGGCCGGACCCGCACTACCGTCGCCGCACCATCGTCTGCGGCGAAGTACCGAGCCCCCTCGATTTGCCCAAAGGCTGCGTCTTCCATCCGCGCTGCCCCTATGCCGATGAAGTATGCCGCCTCGACGTGCCGCATCTCCACCCGGCAGGGGACGGCCGTTTCGTCGCCTGCCACCATGCGAGAGGAGGGAACCGGTGATGAAAAAATTATTCCTTCTCCTCATCATGCTGGCGGCAGCCCTCGTCTTCAGCGGCTGCGGCATCCAGCATCCGGACACGGTCAGCTACGTCCTGGAAGCGGAACCGTCGCGCCTCGACCCGGCCATGACGACGGCCCTTGTCGAAAGCAATGTAGAACTGCAGATCTTCGAAGGTCTGACCCGCCTTGACGATAACGACGTGCCCCAGCCGGCCCTGGCTGAAAGTTGGGATATTTCGCCGGACGGCAAGACCTATACCTTCCATCTGCGCCCGGACATCGAATGGAGTGACGGCACGCCGATTACCGCCGGTGATATCGAATATTCCTGGAAGCGCGTCGTCGATCCCGATACGGCTTCGGAAAATGCCTATATGCTTTTCTGCATCGATAAGGCCGAAGATTATTTCAATAAGAAAGCGTCGGCCGACGAAGTCGGCGTCAAAGCCGTCGATGACCAGACCCTTGTCGTCCGCCTCAAGGAACCGACGCCGTATTTCCTCAACCTCACGGCTTTCCACTGCTATTATCCCGTGCCGCGCAAACTCGTTGAAGCCAAGCCCGACACATGGGCAGCCGATGCGGACGGCATGATCTGCAGCGGCCCTTATAAGATTATCTCCTGGAATCATTCCAGTGAAATCAAAGTCGTCAAGAACGACCGCTATTGGGATGCGGACTCCGTCATCCTGAGCCACCTCGATTTCCCCATCAGCGATTCCCAGGCTACGCGCCTGACCCTGGTCGAAAGCAATCAGGCCAACATGACCGTCGAACCGCCGCCGGCCGATCAGGAACGGCTGGAAGAGATGGGCCTTTATAAGATTGCGCCCTATCTCGGCGCCTACTATTACGTCTTCAACGTCAAGCAGAAGCCCTTCGACGACGTCCGCGTGCGCAAAGCCTTTGCTCTGGCCGTCCAGCGCGAAGGCCTGATGAAGTACATCGTCCGCGGCGAAAAGGAAGCGGCCTATGCCTGGGTCCCGCCGGGACTGAAAGACAAGGCGACAGGCAAAGACTTCCGCGCAGAAGGGGGCAATCTGATTCAGGAAGATCCTGAAAAGGCACGGCAGCTCCTCAAGGAAGCAGGCTATGACGAAAATCATCCCCTGCCGGAAGTGACGCTCCTCTTCAATACGAATGAAATGCACAAAGCGGTTGCCGAAGCGCTGCAGGAAATGTGGCAGAAAAATCTCGGCATTTCCGTCAATCTGACCAATCAGGAATCAAAAGTCTTCATGGCTACCCGTGCCCAGGGCGACTACCAGCTGGCCCGGGCGTCATGGATCGCTGACTACATCGACCCCATGACCTTCCTCGACGTCTTTACCGATGAAGACAACGATGCCCAGTACCACAATCCGGAATATAATTCCCTGATTGCCCAGGCCAAGGCGACGAACGATGAAGTCCGGCGCATGGCCCTGATGCATGAGGCTGAAAAGATCCTCTTTGACGACTGCGTCATTATTCCTTTGTATTACACGACCCAGCCTTATGTGGCTCAGCCGTATATCAAGGGTTATCACTGGTCGCCGTTGGGACTGGTTGATTTCAAGAAAGCCTACCTCGATGAAACAGAAAGGAAGTAGCACTATGATTTACCGCTATGCACCGGCTCTTGTGCCGGGCGATACGATTGCCGTCGTCGCGCCGTCAGCCGCCCTGGCCGGCGACGATGCCGAAAAGGGGATGGCCTTTGTACGCTCTCTTGGCTACGACCTGAAAATTGGCCGCTCCGTCGCAGCTCACGACGGTTATCTGGCTGGCCCTGACGCCCTGCGGGCGGATGACATCAACCGGGCCTTTGCCGACGACAGCGTAAAAGCCATCGTCTGCCTACGCGGCGGCTACGGGGCGACGCGTCTCCTGCCGCTCCTCGATTATGAGCTGATTGCCGCCCATCCCAAGCTCTTCGTCGGCTTCAGCGACATTACGGCCCTGCACACGGCCATTTTGCAGCGCTGCGGCTTCTGCCCGATTCACGGCACGATGGTCATGTCCCTGGGCCGCAATGCCTCGGACTACACGAAAGAACAATTTGCCTACGGCCTGACACATCCCTATGAAGCGCGGCCGCTGCCCCTGCCGCCGGACTGCTCCGTCCGGACGCTTATCCCCGGTACGGCAGCAGGGCCCCTGGTGGGCGGCAATATGATGCTCCTCTCGGTCATGCTGGGTACGCCTTACGCCCTGGATGTGCCGCAGGGGGCCGTCCTCTGCCTGGAAGAAGTCGGTGAAGACGCCTATGCCCTGGACCGCATGCTCTGCCAGTTCGACCAGTCCGGACTCATCGATAAGGTGAGCGGTCTGGCTTTTGGCGAATTCTACCGCTGTGAGCCGACAGAAGGCAGCGATTACGAATGGACTGTCGAAGAGGTTCTCCGTTCGTATGCCGAAAAATGGGGTAAGCCCGCTGTCATGGGCCTGCCTTTCGGCCACGGTGCGGATAATGCCTGGCTGCCCTTGGGGCAGGAGGTTTCCCTTACGGCCGGAAAAGACAGCGCCAGCCTTGCATTTTTATGAGGAGGAGATTCCTGTGGAATATAAAGAACTGAAAGATGCGGCCTGCCGCCGCGTCGACGAACTGAAACCTTTGATTTATGAGATCGCTGACGCCCTGCACGACCATCCGGAACTGGGGCAGCACGAAGTCTTTGCGGCAAAGAAATTGAAAGACGTCTTGAAAAATCATGGCTTTGCCATCGATAATCCCGTTGCCGACGCCTTCCCGACGGCATTCCATGCCTCGTACGGTCACGGGCCTTTTCAGATGGGCTTTTTGGCAGAATACGACGCCCTGCCGGAAATCGGCCACGGCTGCGGTCACAACCTGATCGCTGCCATGAGTGTCGGCGCAGCCCTGGCCTTTGCTAAGACAGCCGGTGACAAGGCGACGGTCCACGTCTACGGCTGCCCGGCCGAAGAAACGGTGGGTAGTAAGGTCTATATGAGCGAACACGGCATTTTCGATCATCTCGAAGCGGCCGTCATCGTTCATCCCGGCACGGATAAGACTTATATCGGCGGTACGTCGTACGCGACGCATCCCCTGCAGTTCACCTTCCTCGGCAAGGCTGCCCATGTTGCCGATGCGACTTACCACGGCGTCAACGCCCTTGATGCCCTCGTCGATTTCTACGGCCGCCTCAAAGAATATGAAAAGACCCTGACAGAGCGCCATATCATCGGTACCATCATCACCGAAGGGGGGACGGCGCCGAACATCATCCCGGACAAAGCGGTCATGAAGGCGACGATCCGCGCCCTGACCGTAGAATACCTGGAAGGGAAGATGCTGCCGGAGATCAAAAAAATCGCCCGTGACGTCGCAGACGCACACGGGGCGAAAGTAGAAATGGTTCATTATGAACCGCTTTATAAGAATATGATCAATGATCCGAAAATGGATGTCTATTTTGCCGATGCCTTCAACCAGCTCTACGAGGAATTCGGCGTCCGTGACGACGACTATGCCGAAGGCTCGACAGACGTGGGCAATGTCAGCCAGGTGACGCGCGTCAGTCAGCCGGAAATCTGCATTGGCTATGATATCGCAGCCCATACAAAAGAATTTGCCCAAGCCGCCGGCAGCGACCTGGGCAAGATTCAGGCATTGACGGGTGCCAAGGCCATGGCCATGGTCGCCCTCGATGTCATGGGAGAAAAATACTGATTTTTATTTCGTGCACTTGGCGATAGCTGCTTCCAGGATATCCAGGCCGGCATCGAGCTGGGCGTCCGTGACGACGAGGGGGCAGAGGAAGCGGATGACATTGTCGTAAATACCGCAGTTTTCCATGATCAGGCCGTGCTGGGCCGCTTCTTTGATGACGGCTGTGACCAGTTCCGGATAGGGTTTCTTGCTCTTCTTATCGTGGACGAATTCCAGGCCGATCATGGCGCCTAAGCCGCGGTAATCACCGACGACGTCGTATTTTTGCTTCCACTGTTCATAGCGGGCGCAGACTTTTTTGCCGATTTCCAGGGCTTTGTCCGCGAGATGGTCCCGTTCCATGATTTCAATGACTTTCAGGGCCGACGCGCAGGCCAGGGCATTGCCGCCGAAGGTGCCGCCGATGACGCCGGCCGGGACGGCTTCCATGATTTCTTCACGAGCTACGACGGCGCCGAGCGGTACGCCGCCGCCGATGGATTTCGCCGTGGCGATGATATCCGGCGGGCAGCCGGCTTCTTTCCAGTATTCCGTAGCCAGCATGCGGCCTGTACGGCACCAGCCTGTCTGGACTTCATCGGCGATGAGCAGGATGCCGTTGTCGTCGCAGACTTTGCGAAGCGCTTTGATCCAGGGAATCGGTGCCGGGATGAAGCCGCCTTCGCCCTGGAGCGGTTCGACGACGATGGCAGCGACGTATTCTGCCGGCGAAGCATACATGAAGACTTCTTTCAAAGAATTGAGGTAGAAATCAAGGGCTTCGTCGTCGCTCATGCCTTCCGGTTTGCGGTAGAGATACGGGAATTCTGCGCGGTAGACGCCGTCAGGGAAGGGGCCCATGCCGCGGGCATAGGATTTCTTCGCTGTCATGGCCATCGTCATCAGGGTACGGCCGTGGAAGGCGCCGGAAAAGACGATGATGTTCGGCCGCTTCGTATAGGCTTTGGCGACTTTGACGGCATTTTCATCGGCTTCAGCACCGCTGTTGATGAAGAAGGAGCGCTTTTTATCTCCTTTGACAGGTGCAATGGCATTGAGTTTTTCTGCCAGGGCCACGTAGCCTTCGTGAGTGACGATGTTGGCCATGGCGTGGAAGTATTTGCCTGCCTGTTCCTGGACGGCTTTGACGACTTCAGGCTGGGAGTAGCCGATGTTCAGGACACCGACGCCGCCTACCCAGTCGAGGAAGTAGTTGCCGTCGACATCTTCGAACATGGCGCCTTCACCGCGCTTGATGACGGTCGGATAGATAGTGCCGATGGCGTCAGGGATGGCCTGACGGCGGCGGGCTAAGACGGCAGCGGCTTTCGGACCGGGAACTGTATCAGTAATGATTTTTGGCAATTCATCTTTTAACATTTTATTTTCCCCCTCGTTATAAAGGCTGTTTCTAAGTAAACTTAAATGATATGCTTATTATACGTTTTACTCTTATAAATCACAAGAAGCCAGGAGACTAAAGTTAAAAGTATATCTTTGTGCTTCTGGCACAAGGGAAGAGGAGGGGTGACTATGTCCCTGTCAATCCGACAATTATACAAAGAAGGAGACAATCCCTATGCGCTGCAGCTTCTGGCAGGAAAAGAGGGACTGAGCCATGATGTTGCCTGGGTACAGGTCATGGAAGAAGCGGCGTACGGTTCGTTCCTGCGGCCCCATGCCTTCATCTTCACGACGGGCTTGGCCAGCCGCGGTGAACCCGGCTGGCTGGAGGACTTCGTCGCCGCCCTGCTCAAAGCCGATGCAGCCGGGCTGGTCGTCAATACGGGAAAATACCTCTTTCCCGATGATATTACAAAAGCCTTGAAAGCACGCTGCGATGAAGCGGCGTTCCCGCTCTTCATCATGCCCTGGGAAATCAGGTTGGCTGATATTACCCAGTCTTTTTTGTCGTCCCTTTTTCTCTCGAACAGCGAAGAATACCGGGCCGTTACGGCTTGGAAAGAATTCCTTTTCGGTGTGCAGGGCTCATCGGTCCTGACCGAGCTCTCATTGACGGGCTGGCGCGAAGATGGGCCGTATACGGCACTCATCCTGGAAGGTGCGGCCGGAGATGCGTCGTTTTTGGCGGAAAGCAAATCCTTCCTCAATACCCTGGCCGAACCTTACTTTATATTTCCTTATAAGGAGACGCTGGTCCTGCTCCTCAAAGGAAAGCTGCCGCAGCCGCTTACGGTCTGGCTTAAGAGCCATGAAAACCTGACTGTCGGCCAGGGGCTGA
>URLP01000098.1 GCA_900548635.1 uncultured Megasphaera sp. | reverse complement strand
GCGTGAATCCTGTGGATAGCCTTGGCGGAAGCAGTTCGCAGTTAGCTGCTGGCAGTTAGTGTCTGTATAGGTTGCCAGATACTAACCCCTAGCCCCTAATTGCGAACTGCTTTTAAGAAAAACGAGGCCGTCATATGCGGAGAGAATCCCCTATATGACGGCCTCGTTTTTTTGCTATAATAGGCGTGGAATCTTTTTTTCACGAGGTGCACAATTATGGACATTAAATATTATGATATTGGTCTCAATCTTTTTACGCGCTCTTTTCCGAAGCCTGAGAAGATCATCGCCGATGCGGCAGCGGCTGGGATTTGCTGTATTTTGACGGGGTCTGAGGCGCGGGAAAACCGCCTCGTCGATGCGTTTGTACAGGACCACACGGCATACGGCACGGCGGGCATCCATCCCCACGTGGCCGATGAGGCGACAGAAGGGGATATCGAGGAAATCCGGCGCATCGTGACGACGAATCCGAAAGTCGTCGCCGTCGGTGAAACGGGCCTCGATTACGACCGCATGTTTTCCAAAAAGGAAAACCAGATCCACTTCTTCAAGGAACTCATCGCCCTGGCCGAAGAAGTGAAGAAGCCTATGTTCCTCCACGAACGCGACGCAGCCGACGATTTCCTGGCCTGCTTCAAAGGCCACGAAGACCTCTGTCCGCGTTCTGTCGTCCACTGCTACACCGGCGACAAGAAGACCCTGGCCAAGATGCTCGATATGGGCTTTTACATCGGCATCACGGGCTGGATCTGCGACGAACGGCGGGCCGCTCCCCTGCGCGACGCCGTCTCCATCCTGCCTCTGGACCGGGTCCTCATCGAAACAGACGCACCCTACCTGACACCGCGCGGCTTCCACCTGCCCAGGACCAACGTACCGAACAACATCACCTACGTCGCCAGCACCCTCGCCTCCTACATGGGCGTAGATGAAGGAGAACTCGTGGCCCGGGCGAAAGAGAACACAGAGAAACTATTTGGCCTGTAAGACAAAAACTCACATTATATAAGCCGCACTGCATGAAGTGTACACTTTTTTTGCAGTGCGGCTTTTTTATAAAATTTACATTTCCGAATATTTTTAAGGAAGAGACGCAAATGTTTAACATTTGGTTCTATGTTATATAAAATATTATTATACGATTACTTTGAATTATAAATATATTAAATTTATATTATAATAGTATCATAAAAAGTAAAGGAAAATGATTACTTATAAGTATGCACAATACGTATAATGTTAGATGGAAGTGGTTACCATGCGAATACCAAGGATCCTTGCGGCGGTGAACGTCATGGCTTTTCTTTTTTGTTTGCCTGCAGCCGCACAAGTGAATAATGGAACGTTACCGGCGACGGCGAGTGTTTCCCAAAGGGCCTGTCAGAATATGCAGCACCTCGTCGATATCGGCCTGGTCCAGCTGCCGGCAGGCTGCCGCAATGTGGCGGGCAGTCATTTCACACGGGATGAAATGACGAACCTGACCCTGCAGGCCATGAGCCGCCTGGGCATGGACGCCCAGGGACGGATCGACGGCACGCAGGACGTCCGCCGTCCGGGTTATCGGGAAACGCTGGCCCTGCGCAGCGAGCTCTACAAGGACCTGCAGAACAAGGGCATGATTACGGACCCGACGCTGCTCACGGACCTTTCGCCGTCGTCGGAAGCGACGGATGAAAAGAAGGACGAAGAACGGAAATACAAGATTAGCGGCGAAATCCGCTATGACTATGTCAAGCACAGCGGCAATCCGCGCTGGAACTGGCGCGACAGCGAACTGCGCAGCCGCCTCTTCCTGGAAGGCCGCATCAACGACAACTGGCATGCCTTTGGCATGATCGAGAGTACGAAGCATTTCCTCGGCCATGATCACGGTGAAAAAGATGACGTCTTCAACGATAAGCGCCTTTACGTCCGCGGCATGCTCGGCAATGCGGCGATTACGGCACAACGGCTTTGTAGCCAAAGCCGTCTGGGGCAACATCCAGAGCTGGGAACCGGGCTCCAACGAGTTCGACCTGCGCTATTACTACCAGCCGCAAGGCACGTACGTCCTGCACACGATGACGGGCCTGGCCGACTATATGGACGGTTTCCGCGGCCTCGGCGCGACCTATCACCATACGCTCCTGCCCAACCTGGTCCTGACCCTGGAATACTACCGCCTGCGCGAACTGACGACCGGCGATAAAGGGAATACGCTCTGGGGCGACGAACGGCAGGGCACTGGCCGTCGTCGGTCTGGGCTATGTCGGACTGCCCCTGGCCCTGGCTTTTGCCAAGAAAGTACGGACCATCGGCTTTGATATCAATAAAGCGAAACTGGCGACTTACCAGCGCGGTATCGACCCGACGAAAGAAACCGGCGACGAAGCCGTAAAGGAAACGATGCTGCACTTCACGCCGGGCCTCGTCGGCGGCCACTGCATCGGTGTCGACCCGTACTATTTCATCTACGAAGCGCGCCGCTCGGGTTACTTCCAAGGCCTTCCAGATTGCCCGGGACTTATTGAAATATGAAGTCGATTTAGCCGTCGTCGCCCCTGGGTCGACCCGGAAAAGCTGCCCCAGGACCTGCGCGACCTCCATCTGCAAAAGAATATGGGCAAAGCCCACGGCCTCAACCTGGTCCTGGCCATCAGCCACGGCGAAATCATCGTCACCCTCGATGCCGATTCGATGCTCGATGAACACGCCGTCGAATGGGCGGTCTGGCATTTCAATACCTTTCCCCGCGTCGGCGCCGTGACGGGCAATCCCCGCGTCCGCAACCGGACGACCCTCCTGGCGAAGATCCAGACGGCGGAATACTCCAGCGTCATCGGTCTCATCAAACGGGCCCAGCGCCTGATGGGCAAGGTCATGACCGTCTCCGGTGTCGTCGCTGCCTGGCGGCGCAGTGCCGTCGTCCACGCCGGCCTTTGGGATACGAAGGCCATTACCGACGACATCGAAATGACCTGGCGCCTGGAAACGAAATTCTGGGATGTCCGCTATGAAACGAATATGCTCTGCTGGATGCTCGTGCCGGAATCTCTCTCGGGTCTCTGGAAACAGCGCTGCCGCTGGGCCCAGGGCGGCGTCGAAGTCATGCGCCGTCATTACGATGTCTGGAAGGACTGGCGCCAGCGGCGCATCTGGCCCATTTGTTCCGCAATATGGATAAAGCGGCGACCTGGGCCAGTCCGGACAGTCGCTTTGCGGCTGTCCTTTTTTCCTGCTATAATATACTTGATGGATTATGCATAAAATTTTCTTTTTCTCCCCTGTAAAGGAGGGTTTCATATGAATATTGCGCAGTATACGAAAGCGGCGTCTCTGGACGAGGCGTGGGAGCTCAATCAGAAGCGGTCGGCCGTGATTCTCGGCGGCTGCTGCTGGCTCCGCCTTTCGCCGCAGCGGCGCATTGCCCAGGCCATCGATTTGTCGGCCCTGGGCCTCGATCAGATCGAAGAAGATGCGGAGGCCTTCCGCCTGGGCGCCATGGTCACGCTCAGCCAGCTCGAAGGAAGTGAAAGCCTGGAAGCCTTTACGCAGGGGGCCATGAAGGAAGCCCTGCGCCACATCGTGGGCACGCAGTTCCGTAACAGGGCCCCCCTCGGCGGCAGCATCAGCGGCCGTTTCGGCTTCTCCGATGTCTGGACGCTCTTTTTGGCTTTAGGTGCTAAGGTCGAACTGTATAAGGGCGGCCTCGTTAGCCTCGCTGAGTTCGGTAAGACCGGTCCGGGCAAGGATATCGTTACCCATCTCATCGTGCCGAAAAAGGCCTGTCAGACGGCCTACGCCTCGCTGCGCCTGAATGCGACGGATTTCCCGATTATCGCCGTGTCGGCTTCGACGGACGGCGAAAACGTGCGCTGTGCCATCGGCGCCCGTCCGGCTCGCGCGGAAGTGGTTACACTGCCTTTCGCCGACGTACAGCAGCTGGGTGCCGTGGCGGCAGCGGAAAAAATCGCCGCCTCAATGAAATACGAAAGCAATATGCGGGCTTCCGAAGCATACCGCCGCGATATGGCAGAAGTCCTCTGCCGCCGCGTGCTGACGAAAATCCTGGGAGGTGACGCAAAATGACGATTACCTATTGGCTCAACGGTAAAAAGACGACGGCCGACATCGAGCCGGGCCTGATGCTCTACGATCTCCTGCGCCGTCAGGGCTGCTACAGCGTTAAGTGCGGCTGCGAAACGACGAACTGCGGCCTCTGCACGGTCTGGGTCGACGACGTGCCCCTCCTTTCCTGTGCCCTCCTGGCTGCCCGCGTCGACGGGCGTCACGTGACGACCCTCGAAGGGTTGCAGGATGAAGCGAAAGAATTCGCTTTCTATATGGGCCGCGAAGGCGCCGACCAGTGCGGCTTCTGCAATCCCGGCTTCGTCATGAACGTCCTTGCCATGGTGCGTCGCCTGGATGCGCCGACAGAAGGGGAAATCAAGGAATTCCTGTCAGGGAATCTTTGCCGCTGCACCGGTTATATAAGTCATATGCGGGCCATCAAGGCCTATTTCAAAGCGAAAGGGAAGGAGGTACGGGCCTAATGGAATTCAAAGCCATCAATCATCCTGTCGCCAAGAAGGACTCCCAGGCCCTGGTCACGGGCCAGCCGGTCTATACGGAAGACATCATGCCCAAGGATTGTCTCATCGTCAAGGCACTGCGCAGCCCTCATGCCAGAGCCATCGTCAAGAAGGTCACCAAGACGGCGGCGGAAAAAGTGCCGGGCATCGTCTGCATCGTCACGGCCGACGACGTGCCCAAGGCGCGCTTCACCATTGCCGGCCAGACCTATCCGGAACTGAGTCCTTACGACCGCCTCATCCTCGATAAACAGATCCGCTACGTCGGCGACCCCGTGGCTCTCGTCGCCGGGGAAACGGAAGAAGCCGTCGATAAGGCCCTGCGCGTCCTGCGCGTAGAATACGAAGTCCAGGAGCCGCTCCTCGATTTCACCAAGGCCTTGGACAGCGAGATCGTCGTCCATCCTGAAGACGACTGGAAAGCTCTCGTCGATACGGGCGGCGACCCGAAGCGCAACCTCGTCTCGAAAGCCTCGGAAGAACACGGCGACGTCGACGCCCTCCTGGCCGCGTCGGACGTGGTCATCGACAGGACCTATCATACGCGCCAGAACCAGCAGGGCGCCATGGAAACCTTCCGGGCCTATGCCTATAAGGACGCCTTCGGCCGCCTGACCATCGTCAGCTCGACGCAGGTCCCCTTCCACGTGCGCCGCATCGTCTCCAACGCCCTGGAAATCCCGAAGTCCAAGATCCGCGTCATCAAGCCGCGCATCGGCGGCGGCTTCGGCTCCAAGCAGACGGCGGTCATGGAGGTCTATCCGGCCTACATTGCCTGGCTGACGGGGAAGCCGGCCTATATGGTCTACAGCCGCGAAGAATCGCAGACTGTCTCGACACCGCGCCACGAATCGCAGATCCGCGTCGTCATCGGCGCCGACAAGGCCGGCCATATCAAGGCGATTGCCCTTGATTCCCTCTGGAATGCCGGCTCTTACGGCGACCATACGCCGACGACGGTCACCCTTTCAGGGCATAAATCCCTGCCCCTTTACAACGCAGCCGACGCTTTCCGCTTCAGCTATACCTGCGTCTATACGAATACCATTGCCGCCGGCGCCTACCGCGGCTACGGCGCGACGCAGGGCCTCTACGCCCTGGAAACGGCCATCAACGAACTGGCAGCGGCCCTCAAGATGAGCCCTGTCGCCCTGCGCCTGAAGAACCTCGTCCGTGAAGGCCAGGTCATGCCGGCCTATTTCAATGAAACGGCCCTCAGCTGCACCCTCGACCAATGTCTGGCACGGGTCGTGGAAATGTCCGGCTGGGACGATGCCTGCCCGCGTAAGATTCTGCCCAACGGCCATATCCGCGCCGTCGGTCTGGCCGCGGCCATGCAGGGCTCGGCCATTACCAATGTCGACGTCGCGTCCGTGACCATCAAGGTCAACGACGACGGTTTCTACTCCCTGAATATCGGCGCTACCGACATGGGTACGGGCTGCGATACGATCCTTGCCCAGATTGCAGCGGAATGCCTGATGTGCCCGGTCGATAACATCGTCACCTACGGCGTCGATACGGATACGTCGCCTTATGACAGCGGCTCCTACGCTTCGTCGACGACGTACCTCACGGGCAATGCCGTCGTCAAGACCTGCCAGAGCCTGATTAAGCGCATGAAGGCGCGGGCGGCAGAAATGCTGGACGTCGCAGACGGCGACAATCTGGAATTCGACGGCAAGGCTGTGACGGACCTTAAGAGCGGTAAGTCCGTCAGCCTGAAAGATTTGGGCAACCAGGCCATGTTCATGAACGACGTGGCCCTGGAAGCGACGGAATCGTGCTATACCAAGACGAGCCCGCCGCCGTACATGGCCGGCGCGGCCACGGTCGATGTCGATTCCGAAACGGGGACGATCGAGCTCGTCCAGTACGACGCTGTCGTCGACTGCGGCACCGTCATCAACCCAGCCCTGGCTAAAGTCCAGACCGAAGGCGGCCTCGTCCAGGCCATCGGCATGGCCCTGACAGAAAATATCCAGTACACGCCGAGCGGCCACCTGCAGAACAACTCCTTCATGCAGTACCGCATGCCTACGCGTCAGGACATCGGCCAGGTGAACGTCGAATTCATCCCCAGCTATGAACCGAACGGCCCCTTCGGCGCCAAATCCATCGGCGAACTGGTCATCGACTCGCCGGCCCCGGCCATCGCCCACGCCATCTACAACGCCACCGGCGTCTGGTTGCGCGACCTGCCCATGACAGCAGAAAAACTGTACATGGCGATGCGTAGGGGCGCCCACGTGGGGCGCCCGCGCGAATCC
>URLP01000097.1 GCA_900548635.1 uncultured Megasphaera sp. | reverse complement strand
GGGATGAAGGACGTTGTAGCCCCGCATGGTACGGAAACGAGCAACGACATCACCAATGGAATAGTTCCGTACGTGCCCCATATGAAGGTTGCCCGAAGGATACGGGAACATTTCAAGGACGTAATATTTGGGGCGGGGATCATCATTACTGACCTTGTAGGTATGATGATCTTCCCAATACTTTTGCCATTTGGCTTCCGCCTTATGGGGTTCATACTTTTCACTGATCATGGCTTGGCCTCCCTATTTTGGAAACATAAGTGAAATCCCTTGCAATACGGCATTCGATTCTGTAACATAATGGTATTGAAGGAAGTGAACGTACCCCCACCGGATAGAGGCGGGAGCTTCCTGCTTCAACGAGAACAGCACTACAGCTCCGAGGAACTGCTGAGGCTTACACTCTCTCCACAGGCGTAGATTCCCGCGCGACCCACGGTACTTTATGCGTTATGTCAGGCAGATATTCGCCTAGCTTCTTCTCGTATATTTATGGCAGCGTTCTTATCTCTGTCATGATGACTGCCACATTTCGGGCAATCCCATTCTCGTATAGACAAATCTTTCGTTTCATTGTTCTGGTAACCGCAAACATGGCATAGCTGACTGCTTGGATACCATTTGTCTATCTTGATAAGCTGTTTGCCTTGCCAAGCCAGCTTATATTCCAACATGTTTGTGAACATATTCCAACCATTGTCGGCTACGGACTTACCAAAACTGAATTTACCGCCTTTCTTGCGTTTAGCCATCGCCTTGACGCTGATATCCTCGATACCAATAGCATCATATTTGTCTGCCAGATTGCGAGCTTTCTTATGTAGAAAGTCGCGACGTTGATTGGCAATTTTCTCATGAAGCACAGCTACGCGAAGCCTTTGCTTTTCACGATTGTGGCTTCCTTTTTGCCTTTTGGATAGTTTTCTTTGTGCTTGAGCCAATCTCTTCTCGGCTTTACGCAAAAAGTCTGGATAATTCGCATCCTCTTCGTCAGAAGCAACATATAGACCGTGCATGGCAAAATCAAGCCCAAGAAATTTCTTCGGCATTATAGGGAGTATTTGGTTTTCGTACTCCACCAAAATACTGATATAGAATTTTCCTGAAGGTGTTCTGCTTATGGTAACGGTCTTTATCGTGCTGTTTTCCATCAGGGGACGATGCAGACATAATTTTACCCAACCAACTTTAGGCAATTTAACCTTATTTCCTTCTAATCGGACAGATCCTTTCTGATTGTTCGTAGAATACGAAGCATGACCTGTCTTTTTCGATTTGAAGCGTGGCTTGCCAAAATGCTTTCGATTTCTAAAAAAGTTATTGTATGCTTTGCTCAGGTTCATCTGTGCATTCGCAAGAGCAAGGCTGTCCACTTCTTTCAGCCAAGGAAAATCTTCCTTATACTGTGCGGGAGTATTGTTCAGTTTCTTGCCTGTTTCTTTGTAGTAGTCAAGGCGGTCGCCAAGCATCTTGTTATAGATGAATCGGACACAGCCGAAAGTCTTGGCAAACATAATTTTTTGTTCAGCCGTTGGATAGAGCCTGTATCGGTATGCCTTATTCACTATAATCTCACCTGCCTTGATGTTCTATGTATTCACAATTTACGCCTAACCTCTGGAAAATCTTTTTTGATCAGCCTAGAGCTGGCACTTTTATAAACATTGATGAATTTTAATAGTTCTGTATAGAGAATACTTTGCGGCGATACTTTACCACCAAAACAAGATGCTAATAGAGTAAGAATACTGAATGGTTATTGCTATCCAATTTCATAGTATAATCAATCCTTTCTCATATACGACTGATTATACTACAGAACTATCTACAGAACCATCTACAGAGCAATGGTATGGCTCAATTACTTACGTAAATTCGCCATACCCGCCTTCATCCCCACCTGAGAGGTGGAGGACTTCTGGCGGATTAGGTTAAAAGCCTAGTTTTTCATATTCCAGCTTCGGGAAGAAATACCAGGTCACATCGTGATTGTCTTCGGGGCTGATGGCGATATGGGCAAAATGGCTGCCCGGAGCCGCGCCGTGCCAGTGAATGACGCCGGGTGGGCAATAGACGACATCGCCGGGATGCATGACCTGGACGGCACCGCCTAAGGTCTGCGTATAACCGATGCCGTCGGTGGCAATTAGAATTTGTCCTGTCTTATGACTATGCCAACGATTGTACGTCCCTTGCGGGAAGACGACATACGTCCAGGCCGGTGTCCCGGCAACGTTGCCGCTGTGGACAATCTGGCTAAGGTAGACGGGTCCATTGAAGTTGGCCGACGAAAACGGCGTTTGAGGATAATTGAAGAGATACGAATCATGGGGTTCACTCTGGCGGTCTTCTGCCTCCGTAAAGACAAGGTTATCGTATTCTTCATCCGTCACGGGACCGCTGTGGGCCGGCTTGAAATCAGCTGGAGCCTGCCAATGTTTATCGTAAATGACGATCTGCTGGAAGCGTGAGCCTTTCATGGCGCTGTGCCAGTGACTGACGCCGGCCGGAATCTGGACGACATCGCCCTGACGGATGAGAACGGCCGGCTTGCCCCATTCCTGATAAATCCCCGTACCTGAAAGACCGATAATCGTCATGGCGCCGTGGCTGTGCCAGCCGCTGCGGCTGCCGGGTTCAAAGGTGATGACGTTGGTCTGCGGTACGTGCATCGTATCCTGGTCGACTAAATCGTTGCGGTGTACCGTACCGGTAAAACGGGCCGACACATCCCGGCCCAAGGGAAACGGTACGTGCTGCATCACCGCTGCCGTATCAGCAGCAGCGGCCGTCGCTGCCAGACTCACTGCGGTCAGGACCGTAGCCAATAATTTCCTTATTTTCTTCATCGCTTCTCTTCGTCTCCTTTCTCCCAAGCATTGCTTCTAATAGCCCAACTGTTTCAGCCAATTCGAAAGGCTCGGCGCCGCTTCGGTTACGTCATCGCGGGAAATGGTATAAGCATTCTGCACGACATCGGCGCCGTTTTCCAAATGAGTAATCGTTTCTACGGTCCCGGCCAGGCCGCTGCCGCCGTGCGTCGAGAAAAGAATGACTTTCTTGCCTGCTAAATCATGACCTTCCAGGAAGGTATAGACCGGCATGGGCAGGTCGCCCCACCAGATAGGATAACCGAGAAAAATCGTATCGTACTGGGATAAATCGCCGACCGTATCCTTCAACTCCGGCCGGGCCCCGCTCAGGCCTTCGGCTTTAGCTTCGGCTACCAGGGCCTGATGGTTGACCGGATAGGCTTTCTTAGGCTCGATGCGGTAGACATCGGCACCGGTCTGCTTATGGATAAGGTCTGCGAGATATTCCGTACTGCCTTCGACAGATTTCTGATCATCCCGTTCAGGATTGGAAAAATAGATGACAGCGATTTTGCTGTCTTTCGATGAGGCAAACATCGTATCATCGCGGCTGCCCTTGATGGAAGCCGAAGCGCTGGCATCGACAGCAGCGGTCTGCTGTTTCTTGGTTGCGCCGCTCTGGGCGTCGGCCTGTGACTGAATGGGGCCGCAGGCGGTGAGTCCGGCCCACAAGGCAGCGGCACAGGCAATGGCAATCATTTTTTGTCTCATCATTTTCATCGTATTTTTCCTCCTGACTGCGCCATACGGTGCAAATTACAACTTTTCAGCTAAGCGGACGGCTTCCCGGGAATTCGAAGCCATGCCCTGATAATCCAGACCGTACATGGAAGCAAAACGGCTCATCGTATATTCCCCGGCATCCAGCTGTTCATCCGTCGGTGCCGCTCCCTGGAAGAGGAAGAAGAGCTTCCGTCCGGCAAACTGGCCGTTCATGACGATGCCGTAAGCCTGGTCCAGCACATTGCGGACAGCGCCGCTCATGCTGTGCCAGTACATGGGCGAACCGACGACGATGACTTCATGGCTGCTGATGGCCCGGATGATTTCCTGATACTGGTCGTCTGCGAAATGCTGGCCGTACGAATAAATCTTGAGGTCCACTAAGTTCAGCGTATCGTAGTCGTTACCTTTCAGGAAAAGATGGGCCAGACGGGCCGTGTTGCCGTTTTCATTGGGGCTGCCGTTAATAAAAAGAATTTTGTTCATGATTGGGTTCCTTCTTTCTTTAGAACTATCTTTCTTGAGTACAAAATGAGTATAACAGCCGGTAGCTGCTACCGGTCAAGGAAAAAAATAAAAGAAATTTTCTTGCATTTTCAAAGGAAGTATTGCACAATAAAAATAATATATAAAAGAAAGAAGGTGACTTTATGGCTTCCGCAAAAACGAAGAAACTCCACACGATGAAAGAGACGTGTGAACTGACGGGCATGGCCTACGAAAATTTAAAGTATTACTGCAACACCGGTCTGGTCCCCAATGTCAAACGTTCGGCCAACAACCGCCGCGTCTTCGACGACCACGACGTCGCTTGGATCAAGAGCCTGACGTGCCTGAAGAAATGCGGCATGACCATCGAGGAAATGAAGCAGTACCTGGCCTATTGTCTCCAGGGCCCGGCATCGATTCCGGTACGCAAGGTAATGCTGGAAAAGAAATTGGCCATCCTGGAAGAAAAGAAGAAGGATATCCAGGAATCCATCGATTACATCGGTTGGAAACAAAATTTTTATAATGATGTCCTCTCTGGTAAACGGCCTTATATCAGCGACCTCCTTCCGGAATACAATGATGACGACGAAACCAGTAACAACGCTTCCAAAGATTAACACACGTCGTAAATAGAAAAAAAAGCTGCCCTAAAAGTACGGAAATCCGTATAAAAAGGACAGCTTTTTGCGTTATTCAAATAATTTATAATCCGGTGCTAGGAGCTGCAGCAGTTCCCGGTCGTGATGATGGCCTTCGCGGATGGTCGTGTCGAAGATCATCGTCGCGCCACTCTGATGTGTATAGGGTTCCCAGCGCGGCAAATCGGGTGTACCCGGCGTGCCGTAGCGGGCAAAGTGGATCCAGGCATCGCTCATGCGGTCGGACAGGGTCCGGGCATCCCGTCCATCACCGATGCGGGCTTCCATTTTATCGATATTATGGAAGACAAAGGGGATTTCCGCCGTGTGGTAAGACATGTAGATGCCGTTCATGACCGGCGAATCCCAGGAGAAGAGATAGGCATAGACCGGGGCACCGCCCTGAGCCACTTTGTGTTCCATGACTTTCAGGATAGGCAGGCGAATCAGCGTATCGATGTAGAGCGCGTCGGCTTTGGTCTTGTTGGGATAGGCTTTGAGGAAGGCCCGGACGACGGCATCCGTCTTGTCCCCGTAGGCTTCATGCAGGCGCTTGTCGATTTCGGCATCGCTCCAGGTATGGATGTTGTCACTCTGGCTTTGGGCCATATTCACAATCAGCGGGAAGCCCGTCCATTCCGTGCGGTTCATACCGATGAGCAGGGGCACGTCTTTGCCGGCAGCAGCAAAGGAGTCTTTCGTGACCGGATTCGTCGGCAGGAAATCGCCGTCGATGACGGGTTCCCAGCTCATGCCGTAACCGCTTCCCAAGGCCTGGGGCACCTTATATTCAGCGCCGACCTCTTTCAAGGCCTTATCCGAAGCCGCCGTCAAGGTATCATAAGGAACGGTCTGCAGCTGTTCGACCTGGTCTTTTGTCAGCCCCAGGTTCTTCAAGGTCAGTGTTGCAATTTCAGCGCTGGCCTTCTTATCCATAAAATAGGGGCCCATGCTTTCGACGGCACCGCTTTCGACGATGCCCTTCTGGAAGAGCCCCTTCGCCTCAGGTGCCGTCATCAGGGCCAGTACTTTGGCGCCGCCGCCGGATTCACCGAAAATCGTCACGTTCTGCGGGTCACCGCCGAAAGCTGCGATGTTGCTGCGAATCCATTTCAGGCCGTTGACGAGGTCAAGAATGCCGGCATTGCCGGAATACTGATAGTCTTTGCCGTAAGCCGACAAATCGAGGTGACCGAGGACGTTGAGACGATGGTTCAGGGAGACGACGACTACGTCGCCGCGGCGGCTCAGATTGGCACCGTCATAGGCTGGCGATTCAGCAGACGAACCGGCCTGGAAGCCACCGCCGTGGAGCCAGACCATGACAGGACGCTTCTTGCCGTCGTTGATGCCCGGCGTCCAGATATTAAGATTCTGGCAGTTGTTGTCCATGGCAAAGCTGCGGGCCGGTTCTTCCCAGGTCGAATTCGGGAACGAACTAGTGGGCTGTGTCGAAATAGGACCGTAGTCCATGGCCAGCCTCATTCCCTGCCAGGGCTGCACGGGTTGGGCCGGTTTAAAGCGTTCCTTTGCCTCTGCATAAGGAATGCCGTGGTAGGTATAGATTCCCTGCCGGACATAGCCCTGGACCTTGCCGGCTGTGGTTTGGACAACGGCAATGCCCGGTCCGGCCTGGAACCCTTTTTCCTGACGGCCGTGTATCTCTTTCTGGACAACGGCCGTCGACTGGGGTACTGCTGCCGCTGCCGTATCCGTTCCGATGAAAAAGAGCGGTGAAAAGAGCAGCGCCGCCGCAGCCCAACGTACGAAATGTTTATATTTCACCATACATCCACCCCCTGTTTATGGAGCCAGTTGGCCATGAGGTCGGCAATCTGCTGGTTATTGAGATCGGACATGAGAAAATGCGTATTCCCTTTGATGCCGATATCGGGCAGATGGACGATTTCGGCATGGCCGCCGTGACGGTTGACGGCAGTGACGAATTTCTTTGCCATGTCGAATTCACTGCGCCATTTATCCGGGCCAACCTGTTTGGATGGCTTATCGGCAATGTTATCGCCATAATAAAGAATGATAGGAATCTTCGTCAGTTTCATGAAATCCTTGAGCGGTACGGCTTTGGCCTGCGCTGCGACCGGTGCGTAGACAGGAATTTCTGCCTGCGGTACTTCCCCTTCCGGGAAGAGGAACGGCGAGCCGCCCGGTTCAAAGGCGACGATGGCCTTAACGTTATCCGTACGGAACGGCGTTCTCCAGCCTACGGTGCCGCCCATGGAATGAGTAACTAAAACAGCCGGGCCGA
>URLP01000096.1 GCA_900548635.1 uncultured Megasphaera sp. | reverse complement strand
CAGTCACTCTATCCAGCTGAGCTACCGAGTCATATCTTGTCGTTCCTGACGACTCATATATAATAACAAGAAAACAGGAATATGTCAACACTTTTTTGCAAAAAAAATCAAAAAGATAAGGGCCCGCCACGTGCGGGCCCCTACATTGAAAAGATTCTCTCCAAACGCAAAGCGGGCGCCCGGTTATGGGCGCCCCTACGCGGACTGCGGACCGCGAACTGCTTTTTTATAATTTCCCGATATCTTTCAGGTACTGTTCGCATTTGGCGCGGACTTCCGGTGTCGCATCTACCAAGGGCAGGCGGAAGGGTCCTGCCGGGAAGCCGAGCATGTTGAGCATGGTCTTGATGGGGACCGGGCTGACCGTGCAGAAGCAGCCTTTCATGAAGGGCAGGTACTTCTGATGGAGAGCCGCCGCTTTCTTGACGTCACCGTCTTTGTGAGCCTGGATCATGGCATTCATTTCTTTACCGATGACGTGGGCTGCAACGGAAACGACGCCTTCGCCGCCGACAGCGATGATAGGCAGGGTCAGGTTGTCGTCACCGCTGTAAAGGTGGAAGCCCTGCGGTGCATTGGCTGCGACATAGCCGGCATAGTCGAGGTCGCCGCTGGCGTCTTTGAGGCCGATGATGTTCGGGAAGTCATGAGCCAGTCGGCAGACCGTCTGCGGTTCGATTTTGCCGCCTGTCCGGCCTGGTACGTTGTAGATGAAGATCGGCATGGATGTTGCCTTGGCAATAGCTGCAAAGTGGGCGTAACAGCCTTCCTGGTTCGGTTTATTGTAATACGGTACGATGCAGAGAAAAGCATCGACGCCCGTAGCTTCGGCTTTCTTCAGCATGTCGATGGTCTGCATGGTATTGTTCGTACCGACGTTGCCCATGACCAGGGTCTTCCCTTTCAAGGCGTCTGCAGTAACTTTGAAGAGCTTGAGCTTTTCTTCTTCTGTCATGACCGCGCCTTCACCGGTCGTAGCGCCGACGAGGATGGCAGAACCTTCGTCGGCATATTTTTGGGCCAGTTCCACGGCAGCTTCATAGTTGACGGAACCATCCTGATGGAACGGCGTAATCATTGCGACAATGACATTAGGAAACGTTAACATAAGGGTTCACTCCCATCCTTCAACTTAGTGGATCATATCATGAGCCAGCATATATTCGGCAATCTGCAGGGCATTGAGGGCAGCGCCTTTGCGGATCTGGTCGCCCGATACCCAGAGGTTGATGGCTTTCGGATTATAGAGGTCTTTGCGGATACGGCCGACGTAGCAGTCGTATTTTTCCGACGTGAAGAGCGGCATGGGGTATTCCATTTCAGCCGGATTGTCCTGAACCTGCGCGCCCGGGAAGGCATCGATGGCTTTGCGGACGGCATCGACGCTCAGTTCATCCGCCGTTTCGACGTAGACCGATTCAGCATGGCTGCGGAAGACAGGGACGCGGACGGTCGTCGCCGTAATGGCGATGGAGTCGTCGTGGAGCATCTTGTGCGTTTCGTTGACCATCTTCATTTCTTCCTTCGTGTAATCCTTTTCGACGAATTTATCGATCTGCGGGATCAGGTTGAAGGCGATAGGATAATGTTTCGGCAGGCTCTTGCTGGGCAGGATCTTCGGCTGCATTTCTTCGCCTTTGAGGTAGGCTTCCGTTTCGTCGCGCAGTTCGTCGATGCCTTCTTTGCCGGCACCGGAAACGGCCTGATACGTGCTGACGATGATGTGCTTGATGGGCGACAGGTCGTGGATCGGCTTGAGGGCCATGAGCATGATGATGGTCGAGCAGTTCGGGTTGGCAATGATGCCTTTATGCCAGGCAATGTCTTCCGGGTTGACTTCCGGAATGACGAGCGGTACGTTCGGGTCCATGCGGAAAGTGCTGGAGTTGTCGATGACGATGCAGCCCCGTTTAGCAGCTTCAGGTCCCAATTCTTTACTAATCGAGCCGCCGGCGAACAAGCCGATATCGACACCGTCGAAGGATTCCGGTTTGGCTTCTTCTACCGTATATTCCTGGCCGTTGACAGTCAGCTTTTTGCCGGCCGAACGGTACGATGCCAATAACTTCAATTTGCTGTACGGGAATTTACGTTCTTCGATCAAGCGGATAAATTCCTGGCCAACGGCACCTGTGGCCCCTAAAATCGCTACTACCGGTTCTTTTGTCATAACAAACTTCCTCCCCTAATGGTTCTTTTTATAAATAGTTTTCCAGTCCAAAGGTCAGACCCGGACGGGAGCTTACTTTCTTTACGGCCAGGACGACGCCGGGCATGAAGGACTTGCGGTCCATCGAGTCGTGGCGGATCGTCAGCAGTTCACCGTATCCCCCAAACAAGACCTGCTGATGAGCGACATAGCCCGGCAGGCGGACGCTGTGGATGGGAATGCCGTCGACAGACGCACCGCGGGCACCGTCGAGACTTTCGTGGGTCTTGTCCGGAGCAGGCTGTGCGCCGGCTGCCTTACGGGCCGCATCGATCTTGTCAGCCGTCATAATGGCCGTACCGGACGGCGCATCGAGTTTATTATTGTGATGGAGTTCGATGATTTCCACATCCGGCAGATACGGAGCGACTTCCGTCGAAAGCTTCATCATCAGGACGGCGCCGATGGAAAAGTTCGGTGCAATAAAGATGCTCGTCTTCTTTTCCTGAGCCAGTTTATCGAGTTCAGCACGCTGATCCGCTGTCAGGCCCGTCGTGCCGACGACCATGTTGACACCGTGTTCGATGCAGGTCTTGGCGTTGTTAAAGATAACTTTCGGCGTCGTGAAATCGACGACGACATCTGGTTTGATGTCATCGAGAGCCAGGCCGAGATCATTGCGGATGGCCAGGCCTAAATGGCCGACACCGGCGATGTCGCCGACATCTTCACCAACGTGAGTGATGCTGATACCGCCGGCAACTTCCAATTCCGGATCTTCAAAGACTGCTTTGACGACCTGGCTTCCCATGCGGCCGTCAGCACCGTTAACTAATACGCGGAGCATATCTATCCCCTCCTGTAAATTCATGATGTGATGGAACTTCTATTTTTGAAATTATACTTTACTATATACCTAACACGGACATTCGTCAACCCGAGACCCTACATCAAACATCAAACGTCAAACATCAAACTCTTTTTACTTGGCGTACGATCTGGCGGGCCGCTTCGATACTGGCCTTGGTCGTGTCGTTGCCGGCGAACATGCGGGCGATTTCCAGGACGTGTTCCCCTTCGGAGAGGCCCCGTACCTGGGTGAGCGTGCGGCCGTCGGCTTCCTTCTTGTAGATGAAGTAGTGGTGGTCAGCAATGGCCGCGGTCTGGGGCAGATGGGTGATGCAGAAAACCTGGCCCTGCGCCGCAAGGCGGCGGATGTGGTCGGCCACCTGCAGGCCCGTCTGGCCGCTGATGCCGACATCGATTTCATCGAAAATCATCGTCTTGCCCGTCGTCCGTTCCGGCCCGGCTGTCTTCAGGGCCAGGGCGATACGCGATACTTCACCGCCCGAAGCGATTTTGGCCAGAGGCTGCATGGCTTCGCCTGTATTGGCCGAAAAATACAGCTCAATGCCGCCGGAGCCATCGGGACTGATGGCCTGCATCGGTTCGATATGAAAGGTAATACGGCTGTTCGGCATGCCCAGTTTCTTCAGGGTCGCCGTCATTTTCTGGCTGAACTGCTTATCCGCTTCCCTGCGGGCCCGACTCAGGACCTCTGCCTGCTGGCGTACGGCCGCCGCTTCTTTGGCCAGTTTCTCTTCGAGCTTGGCTAAATGGCTTTCGGACTGGTCGAGCCGTTCGTAATCGGCTTTGGCCTTGGCCAAAAACTGCAGGATATCGGCGACAGTGAAGCCGTATTTGCGCTTCAGTTTCTCAATAGCCGCCAGGCGGGACTGCATGGCATCGAGGGCCCGTTCGTCGAAGTCGAAAGAATCGGCATAGCGCAGGAGGCCGTCGTGGACGTCTTCGATTTCATAGGATAAGGTCTCGACTTTCGCCGCCAGGGCATTAAAAGCCTCGTCATAAGCCGACGCCTTCTCCAGACTGCGGTGGATGGCCTCGACTTGTTCGATGACGCCTTTCTGGCGTTCGCCCCCTTCGAGGGCGAACATGGCTTCCCTCAGGTTGTCCTTGATATGTTCGGCATGCGACGCTTTGTTGATTTTCTGTTCCAGTTCGTCGTCTTCGCCTTCCTTCAGGGCTGCCCCTTCGATTTCCTTGATCTGGAAAGCGAGGATACTGAGCATGCGCGCCTTTTCGCTTTCATCGTGGCGCAGGGCCTTGATTTCGCCGTCCGTTTCGTGCCACTGGCGATAGAGGCCGTCGTAATCCTTACGGGCTTTGCGGACGTCATCGGTCAGCTGGTCGAGGATGGCCGCGTGGTATGACGGATTGAAGATCAGGCTGTTGTCGAACTGGCCATGGATATCGAGGAGATAGTCGCCCAGGCGGCGCAGGACAGCCGTCGGCACGAGCCGCGGCCGCTGCGCGGGAACTGACGGGAAATAATGAGCGTCCCTTCATCGTCTTCGATGTGGTTGGCCTCAAGGAGCTCCGTCAGGCCTTTGGGCAGGACGGAAAAAAAGAACGCGCCTTCGACGAGGAATGACTCCGTCCCGTGTCGGACGAACGATGCCGATGCGCGTTTGCCTGCGAGCATGCCGATGGCGTCGAGGAGGATCGATTTACCGGCGCCTGTTTCACCGGTAAAGATCGTCACCCCGTCGCCAAAGGTAAGGTGCAGGTCTTCAATCAGAGCAAAATTGTGGATGTGCAGGGACTGCAGCATAAGGGCCTCATTCCTTCATCAGCGATACGATAAGTTTAACCAGTTTCGGAACCGTTTCCGTGTCTTTGACGATGAGGAGGACCGTATCGTCGCCGGCCAGGGTGCCGATGACATTTTCCCAGCGGGCGTGGTCGATGGCGGCGGCAATGGGATTAGCCGAACCGGGCAGGGTGTGGACGATAATCTGATTATATGCAGAATCGACGCGGACGATGGAATCCTGGAAAAGGCGGGCCATGCGGTTCTTGGACATGAGCATGTTCTGTTCCGGCGACAGGGCGTAGCGGTAATGGCCGTCGCTGGTCGGGACTTTGATCAGCATCAGTTCCTTTATATCACGGGAAACCGTAGCCTGTGTGACTTCAATGCCTTCTTCCTGCAGGGCTTTGGCTAATTCTTCCTGCGTTTCGATAGGACGGGACTGGACGATTTCTTTAATCTTGGTGTAGCGGAATCTCTTCATAATGACGTTTCCCTCTTTTCTGTACAATATATAATAAAGGCGGACAATGGACCTCATTGACGGGCTGCCAGGACGAGACGTGGAAGTCCTTTTGAGGTATGGTCTGCAAAAAAGAATGCAGGGCTTTTTCTTCGCGGTCCCCGGCTTCTGTACCAGGGTAGGCTGCTATCATAATTATCCCATTTTTCGCAATTTTATTCAAGCCTATTTTTACAGCTTTTAGTGTTATTTCACAATTTGTATGAATCGAATGGTCACCGGACGGCAAATAGCCCAGATTAAAGACTATGACGTCTACGTCAGGCTGTACTTCCTCGAGGAGGACGTCGTGAGAGCCGCAGCGGCAGCGGACATCTTTCCCGTCCAGGCATTCTTCACGGAGGCGCGCTTTCGTCTTCTCGACGGCACAGGCCTGGATATCAAAGGCATAGAGGACGGCATCGTCCGGCATCAGGCGGGCCAGGAAGGCCGTGTCGTGGCCGTTGCCGCTGGTCATGTCGACGAGGACGCGGGCCTTTTGAGCGTACGGTTCTAAAAACATATGCGATACAGTTACGGCATTGCGGAATGGATACATCTTAATCATTTCCCATCATTTTCGTAAATAAATTACTGTAAAAATAATTCTTGTTAAAGCGGATAATCTTCAGGACGTGCTCGGATTTGCGAACCTTGAGGGTCATCGTGCGCAGCAGTTCCTGGTCCATCATGCCGTCGACAGAGACGCGGACGCTGTTGCGGCTGTTGGCGACCGTCACTGCCACCTGGTCCTCATCGTTCAGGACGAGGGGGACTTTGAGCAGCAGGTGCGGGCAAATGGGCGTGACCATGATGCAGGGCACGCTGGGCGCGACAATCGGGCCGCCGCCGGAAAAGGTATAGCCCGTGCTGCCCGTCGCCGTCGCGACGATCAGGCCGTCGCCGGGATACTGCTGGATGAAATGGCCGTTGATGCTCAGATCGATGCGGATCAATTTACCTACGTTGCCGTGGCCGATGACGATATCATTAAGGGCATCGGGCAGGGACTGGACCAGGCCGTCTTCATAGCAGAGCTCGGAATGGAGCATCATCCGTTTTTCCAGGAAATAGCGGCCGGCCAGGATATCTTCCATGCGTTTTTCCAGGTTCTTCGTCTCTACTTCGTAAAGAAAGCCCAGGGAGCCAAGGTTGATGCCGCAAATCGGAACATCCGCTTCGGCGAACTGCTTGGCCATCTTGAGAATCGTCCCGTCGCCGCCGAGGACCATGGCGACATCGATGGTATTGTAAATCGTCATGCGCGGCCGCAGGTGTTCGGCGCCAATGCGCTGATACGCAGGCTGGCGGCTTTCGCTGACATAGGCCGGCAGATAATATTCGATGCCGCATTTTTCGCAGATTTTTATCAGCTGCTGGACGATAGCAGCACTTTCGCGTTTGACCAGATTGGGGAAAATACCGATACGCATGGAGATCACCTACATTTCATGGGATTTGCCGACAACGGCATCGACGATGTCATCCGTAATATCGTTGTGGCACGGGTCGTCTTTACGGCTGTAAAGGAGATATTCGATATTGCCGTCTGCCCCTTTGATGGGCGAAAACGTCAGTCCCAGCGGCGAAAGGCCGCAAGCAGCGATGCCGTCCGTGACACGGCGGATGACGTCGCGGTGGACATTGATGTCGCGGACGATACCGCCCTTGCCGACATGTTCCCGACCCGCTTCGAACTGGGGCTTGATCAGGGTAACCATCGTACCGCCCGCTTTCAGGAGCGGTTCGAC
>URLP01000095.1 GCA_900548635.1 uncultured Megasphaera sp. | reverse complement strand
GTCGCCGCCGTTTTGCAGGACGTAGGCCGTACCGCCGACGCGGTAGTCTTCATCGGCCTCGATGGCCTTGCCGTTGACCTGGACGTCTTTGACCCGCCGCGGGCCGGCCACTTTGACGAAACGGCCCTTATCGTCGAGGACGACGGAACTGGGAATCGCCGGATCGATGCGGTACGTCAGGCCCGAGACCTGCAGGAAGCCGCCGTATTCCTGAGGATACCGCGAAGCCCCCATTTCCAGGGCATCGAGGAGCTGCTGGCCCGTTACGCTGCAGACGACGAGCTGATTGGAAAAGGGAAAGACCCGGTATAACGATTCATAGGTCACAATGCCGGCTGATAGCGGGGCCCGGAAGGAACCGCCGTTCAGGAGCGCCACATCCGTATGCAGCCGGTACCGGATGGCATCGACTGCTAAATCGGCCAAGTTCGTTTCCCCGTTCCGGATGCGCCGCTGCCCCTCGATATCGGTCACGAAATCCACAGGCAGCGTGGCAACCGGCTGCTGGAGTTGTTCCCGGACGACAGCCATTTCGCGCTGTACGACGGCTTCGGTCGCCGCATCGGCCCCGTCCAGCTGGGTCACTAATTCGCCCCGCACGTGGCCGTAGTCATCGATGACCAATTTGCCGACAGACTGGAACTTCGTCCCCGTCTGTGCGATGAGGACGGGCTGACCTTG
The DNA here is from genome assembly GCA_900548635.1 of uncultured Megasphaera sp. GTDB lineage: Bacteria > Bacillota > Negativicutes > Veillonellales > Megasphaeraceae > Megasphaera. The sequence continues at coordinate 6,416 of URLP01000095.1, read as the reverse complement.
GCGATTCCTGACCAGGCGTTCGTACTTTTCATGGGAATGACCGTCGATGATGGCTGCCACTTTCTGTGTATGCGCCGCCAAGGCCTCACTGGTCCAGACGGGAAGGGACCCATTCTGGCCCAGGTGAGCGACCAGGATAATGGTCCTGGCCCCTTCGTCCCAAGCCTGGTCGATGGCCTTTTGGACTTGTTCATAGAGTTTCTGTCCTGTCGCATCTTCTGAAAATCCGTAGATGAACTGTCCCTTATCGTCCTGGAAGTAACGGGGCGTCGAAGAAATCAGGGTCTGCGGCGTCGTCACGCCGATGAAGGCCGCCTTTTTCCCGCCGTCATAGGCCACCATCTTATAGGGAGGAAAAACGGTCTTCCCCGTCCGCAGATCTACCAGGTTACAGCTGTAATAGCCGCCTTTCAGCTGCGGTGCCAGTTCCAGCAGGCGTGCTACGCCATAGTCGAATTCATGATTGCCGGGAATGGCGAAATCATAGCCGGCGACATTCATGATGTCGATGACGGCCTGCCCCCGGGTCAGACTTCCCAGGGGTTCGCCCTGGATGGCATCGCCTGCATCGACGAGCTGCACCGTATCGTCAGGATTCTTCATCAGGTCCTTTTTATACTGGGCTAGCTGGGCATAGCCCAGCTGATTCTCCACGCCACAGTGGACATCGTTGGTGTGTAAGACGACGAGATCGGCGCTGACTTGGCCCGCCCCCTGCAGAGCCAGGCAAAGGGCCAGGCCCAGCCAGTATTTTCTGCCAAAAGTCATCGGGTTTCCTCCTTCGTATTTTGCTTAAAACTTCCCGCCGCCACCGCCGTGATTCTCGTCGGTACTGTCGTTGCGGCCCGATTTTTTCGCTTTGGCTACGCGGGATACATTCATGAACAGGAACGTATCTTCCTTTTCCGTAAGGTCGAAGCTGTTCTCATCGAGGTAGGCCGACGCCGCCAGGGCCGGTGCGACATTACTCATGGTGCTGATGAGATAGCGCCGGATGAGGAAGCCGCCGCCGATGCCGAGGACCAGGGCGATGAGCAGCGCCGTCCAACTGAAGGCGTCATGCGGATCATAGGCCTTGCCATTGGCTTCATAATAGGCCAGCAGTTCACCGGACTCCAAGGCATAGGCTTTGAAAGCCTCGGCATATTTCTTTTCTTTCAGCAAGGGCAGGAATTTTCCTTCCAAGACGGGAAGGCTGCCTTTATCGCTGATGCGCTGGCGCATGGCCTTATCGGTGGCTACGTAATAGTCCCGCGTATCCATCGCCAGGACCAGGACCATATTGCCGTTCTTCCCGTCTATATAAGTGCTGTCCAGGAGCTGATTGGCATAGTCGCCGATTTTTACTTTATTCGTCGTCTTGACGGTGACGACGGCCAGGCGCACGCCGTATTTCTTTTCGATGTTGCCGAGTTCATTCAGCACGGCAATGCGTTCACTGCCCTTCAGGAGCTGGGCCCCGTCAGCCAGGCTGGACGGATTGGCGGCCAAGACATTCATCGCCAGGAAGAACAGACAGGCCAGGAACAGCAGACTCTTGGTTATATATCCTTTCATGGCTATCCCTCCTTACACGAACCACTTGGCAATGAAGTAGAAAATCGTCGTCAAGATCAAGGCACTGCCGGCCCAGTACAGGTTGGCCCTGGCCTTGTCATAAGGCAGGCTGCCGACCATCTTGCCGGTCTGGCCGTTCATCATGAACGTATACGGCTGGTCCTGGTAACGCGTCGTCAGGATCCACACGGGCGCCATGGCATAGGACACAGCCCCTTCCTCTTTGTGGATGGCATCTTCTTTGAGTTCTACCCGGTCATAGCCTTCGACGGTATCTTCGAGGACGCCGAGGGCGCTCTGGCGGACCCGTTCGTCCGCCCGGGGCACGGCGGCTTCGGCATCGACGTCGTATTTATCGGCCAGATAACCCGTCAGATAGGCGCTGCTGAAGGGAACCAGGTCGTGATAATCATAAGGCTCGATGCTTTCCATATAGGTATCGTCCATCTTCTGGCTGCCGTCGACGGGAATACGCTGGAAGCGCATGGTCCCCTGGCGGTCGCAGCGGTAGATGCTGGTCTCGGTCACGGTTTCATCATTCGTTTCATAGACCGTATCGGTCTCAGCCCGGAATTCGGCCGACGCTGTCACATCAGAATCGAAGAGCCAGAAAGGCACGTACATAGCCTGGATGGCTTCGACGCGGTTATGGGCCGTGAAGGCCTTTGGCAGAAGCCGTTTGCCCTTATAAAATTCTTTCAAAGCGGCTACGGCCTCGTCTTTCGTCTTTTTAAAAGGAATAACGAAATCGGGCTTGAGCATCCCCGAAAAACGGCTGGGGATCATGGTCGGGTTGCCGCAGTAGCAACATTCCGTCGCCATCGTATTGCCATCGCTGACCAGCTCAGCGCCACAGGAGGAACAAGTGAAGGTCTGCATCTGGGCTGCTTCGTCTTCGCCCCATTCACTGCCGGCATCGGCCGTATCCCACTTGGCTTCTTTCGCCGCCTGGGCTTCGGCAGCCAATTTTTCCTGTTTGGCAAAGAGTTCTTCGATCTTGGCGACTTCAAATTCCGTATCGCAGTACGGACAGGTCACTTTTTCCGACCCCGGCGCAAAGGCCAGGGGGCCGCCACAGTTCGGGCATTTATAGCCTACGGAAGTATTGGCCATAAGCTCACCTCATTTCTTACGCTATTGTTGGTCGTGCTCGTCGAAAGGATCGCCGCAGTTCGGGCAGAATTTCGGCGGATGATGCGGATCCGGCGGCTGCCAGCCGCACTTGTCGCACTTGAAGAGCGGTGCGTCAGCCGGCTTCTGAGTCCCACATTCCATGCAGAACTTGCCCTGATTGACAGCGCCGCACTTGGGACAGGTCCAACCCGCTTCCGGCGCTTTCCCTTCGGGCTTGGCCTTACCGCAGTTCATACAGAATTTCCCCGTATTGCCCGTCTGGCCGCAGTCGCAGTCCCACGTATCGGCCGGCTTGGGTTCCGGTTTCTTCGTGCCGCAGTTCAGGCAGAATTTGCCCAAATTTTCCGTGCCGCATTGCGGGCAGGTCCAGCTGCCTGCCTGCGCAGCTACGCCCCGTTCTGCTTCGGCCTTCACTCGGGCCATTTCAGCTTCTAACTGCTGATGGTCCATCAGTCGTTGCCGCCGTTCCATCAGCTCCTGCTGCTGAGCCATCTGCTGATACATGCCGGCACCGGCATTGCCGGCCATATTCATATTCATGAAGCCGAAAGCCGCGCCGCCACCGCCTTCATTCTGGGCCGCCAGGCGCAGGGCATCGCTGGTGGCATCGGCCATGGCACCCATGGCCAGCGACGGATCCGACAGGGTCTTGCCCATCTGTACTTTCTGGATCTTCGCTTCATCTTCTTCATTGGCCTTGATGCTGTTGATGCCGAAGGATACGATTTCCAGGCCGCGCAGTTCCCGCCAGCGCTTGGACAGGACTTCATTCAAGGCGTCGGCGATTTCAAAGGTCCGCCCCGGCAGTTCGACGTAGTCGATGCGCTGAGCACTGAGCTTGGCAAAGGCCGGCTGCAAGGCGTTGAGCAGTTCCGATTTCAGCTGGCTGTCGATCTGGCTGCGTTCATACCGGTCGGCGACGTTGCTCGCTACGTTGGTATAGAACAGGACCGGGTCGACGATACGATAGCTGTATTCGCCGAAACAGCGCAGGCGGATCAAGAGAATCTGACCCGTATCGGGGTCTTTCATCTTGAACGGGACTTCCTGCGGCGTGCCGTACTTATTGCCGATGAGCTCTTTCATGTTGAAGTAGTAGACCCGCTGGTCCTTGCCCGTATCGCCGCCAAAGGTGAAGCGTTCCTTCATCTGGCCCCACATATCCCGGAGCCCCTGTTCGAGGCCTCCCGTAAAGATGGACGGTTCTGTCGACATATCATAGATATATTCGCCCGGTTCGTTGCAGACGTCGACGACCTTGCCCGATTCGACGATCATCATGCACTGGCCGTTGTTGACGGCGATCTTCGAGCCGTTGGAAATGATATTGTCTTCGCCGCTCGTATTGGAACTGCGGCCGCGCGAACTCGTCTGCTTCTGCCCTTTCATCATGAGGATGTCAGGGGGCATACTATCACAATAGAAAAATTCCTTCCACTGGTCAGCCAGGACACCGCCGGCCGCACCCATTGCCGCTTTGATCAAACCCATAAGATTACCTCCTTTTCGTAACGATTCTTGTAAAATTCTTTTCTTGCTTATAGGATAACTTATTTCAAAAAAAAATCACCTGTATTTTACTACAGGTGATAGATATAAAATATACATAACACACGGCCATTTTGCCTTTAGTTATGCTGTTCAATCATTATTTGATTTTATTGAGCTGCGCTGCCAGTTCTTCTGCCGACGGGTCGCCGTTGACCGGCGTCATGATGTTCTGCGGCCCTAAGTAGAGCGTACCGCCGGAAGCCGTAGCCGGCTGCTTGCTGTGGCCGTTCTGATACGCGGCAGCCAGGTTGCCCAGGACGAAATAGGACCGTTCGGCACTGCTCATGCTGTACGTGGCGGCAGGCTTGATGAATTTCTTGCCATTGACGTAGACTGTACCGTCTTTGACGCTGGCGTGTTTGCCGCTCATTTCATAGAGCTTCTTGGCGTAGTTGTCGCGCCGTTCCACGTTGGACGGGTGGTCCGACGGCGAGAAGATTTCACCGACGAAGTTGCTCGAATTGTCGCCCTGCTTTTCGATGACCCGCTGCCAGACAGCGGCCGTCGCGCCCGGGTTGTAGCCGGCATTGGTCACGTAGTCGAAGGAGAGGTTGTCCGCCGCCCATTCGTCGGCCCTGTCGATATGGACCGTTTCGATCTGGTTGCTGACCGTGTCGAGGATCAGGCTGCTCAGGCCCGAAGCACCGACGCTGTCGGCCAGGACCTGCTTGCCGATTTCCACGTTGAGCTTCTTCATCGTCGCGTTGGCCACATGGTGCTTCTGGCCGTGGCCCATTTCGTGGCCGAGGACGACGGCGATTTCGTCATCGTTGTTGAGGAGGTCGAACATGCCCTTATTGACGACCATGACGTGACCCATCGTGCAGGCGGCGTTGAAGGTCGTGTCCGGGCTGACATACCAGCGGTACGGCAGGGTCGTGATACTCGAGTCCGTCTTGGCAATGCTCGCGCTGAGGCGGTTCATGATGCTTGCAAGGCGGTTGTCATAATAAGAATTATTGAGGACGCCCGTCTGCTTCGTCACTTGCTGATAAATGGCGGCCTGCCCTTCCTTGGTCGTGTCGTAGGCTTTGAGCTGCTTGCTCATGGCCGATTTGAGCTGGAAGCCGCCGATGACGTCCGTAATGATATTGGCATGCACCGTCTGGACTGGCATGACGCCGATAGGCAGTGCCAGGGAGGTCATCGTCAGGACGCAGGCAGCGGCCAGTTTTTTCTTGAAATCCATAAAAAAATCCCCTTTCCATGTATGATTGCTATCTTCATTATACATAGAAAGAGGATTGTTGCAAGGGTTAAGGCGGTACACAGGATTCGCAGCGGGCCACCGGTGGGTCCATTATCCCTCCTTGTCTCTAAGTCCTTCACAGTTCGTGAATCTGGATTACCTTTCCCTCTGTCATATCCAGGCTGTTGATCTTTCCCAGTACATTCTGGAAGGTGCAGTCGAGTAGTTCCAACCGGGAATGATTCACTTCAAAAAGTGAGAGATTCGTGCTGGTGTCTTTGAAAGTGGTCCGGACGATCTTTAGATTCTGGCACTCTGTGGCACTGACCAGACCATAGGTACAGCTGCGGATTACGCTGTCCCTAAGGAGGATGTTTTTGCATCTCCGGGCTTCGTACCCATAAGTCCCGCAACCGTACAGATTCAGGTGATCCAGACTGGCATCTTTCACCTGTTCCAGATTCAGCACAGCTCCGGTACAGTGGCCTTCTTGCAGGATATGCCCGAACCGGAGATGAGCCAGCCGGATTTGCTGGCAGTTCAGGAATTTAAACACCGAGGAATAGGGGTCCTCCGTGACGATTTCTGCCGTGATGGCCCCGGTATCCTGTCCCCGGATGGTCAAATCCTGGAATCCGGCCAGTTCCAGTTCATGATAGACCCGGTACAGCCCCGGAGGACTGATGGGATTCCAGGCGAAGTTGTGAATCACCGGGTCCGCAAAGGGTCCCCGCAGCCAGGCAGACAGGTTGTACTGGCCCGGTGCCAGGATGATTTCCGTATGGTCACCAAGAGCCTCCATCATTTCCCTTACATTGTGGACCAGGACAGTTCTCCGGGCCCCCAGCGCCGTTGAGGCCATCATCATGACCAGCAGCAGGGTCAGAAGGGCACATCGCAGCAGCCCCGTCCATTTCGTCTTGCCAAATTGTTTCATCTTCATGGTGCGGCGGAGACTCGTGACTTTAGTCATGAGAGGAGCCGC
>URLP01000094.1 GCA_900548635.1 uncultured Megasphaera sp. | reverse complement strand
AACCCCTACAGCTGATGCCGTAGTTCCCGTACTTCTGTGGGGCCTTGCCCCGACAGCTCACTTAGTATACTACTTCGTAAAGATTGTGTCAAGAGGAAAATAAAAAAAGAGGCCCGCAGGCCTCTTTTTTTACTATTTAAACAGTTTTCCCTGTTCTTTTTCTTCTTCGTCATTGCCTTCGATGGTAATCGTATCGAGAGCGGCTACTTTGTCGTCGCCTTCCAGTTTCTGGATTTTGACGCCCGATGTGTTGCGGCCTTTCTTGATGCCGATGCTTTCGATGTCCGTACGGATGACGATGCCGTTGGACGTGATGAGTATCAGTTCCTGTCCTTCATGGACGACTTCGACGCCGACGATGTCGCCGGTCTTCGGCGTAATCTTGAAGTTCTTGATGCCTTTGCCGCCGCGGAGCTGGACTTTGTAGGCGTCGATGTTGTTGCGCTTGCCAAAGCCTTCTTCGCTGACCGTCAGGACCTGGCAGTCCGGTTCAAGGACGTCGGCACCGATGACCATATCGCCGTCAGCGAGGGTGATGCCGCGGACACCGCGGGTATTGCGGCCCATGGGACGGACGTCGTTTTCGTTGAAGCAGATGGCCATGCCCAGTTTCGTCGCCAAGATGATCGTCTGGTCGCCGTTCGTCAGGCGCACTTTGGCCAGGTGGTCGCCTTCCATCAGGGAAATGGCAATCAGGCCGTTGCGGCGGACGTTCTTGAATTCGCTGAGGATGGTCTTCTTGACCAGGCCTTTTTCCGTAACCATGAAGAGGTTCATCGACGGATCGACCTGATCGAGGTCGATGAGGGCGTTGACCTTTTCACCGTTCGAGAGCGGCAGGATGTTGATGGCAGCGATGCCTTTGGAATTGCGGCTGTTCGCTTCGGGGATTTCATAGGCCTTCAGGCGGTAAACGCGGCCGAAGTTGGTGAAGAAGAGGACCGTATTCCACGCCGACGTGTAGAGGAGGTGGTTGACGGCATCTTCATCTTTCGTACCCATGCCCTTGATACCGCGGCCGCCCTTGTTCTGCGTATGGTATACATTGGCGTTGATGCGCTTCATGTAGCCGCGGCGGGTCAGGGTGAGGACCATGCGTTCATTGGGAATCATGTCTTCAATGGAGAAATCCGAAGAATCGGCTACGATCTGCGTGCGCCGTTCATCGCCGAATTTCTTCTTCGCATCGAGGAGTTCCGATTTTACGATTTCCATGACCTTATGTTCATCAGCAAGGACGCTGCGCAGGTAATCGATGCGTTTTTCCAATTCGTCATATTCTTCTTGAATCTTTTCGCGTTCCAAACCGGTCAGGCGGCGCAGGCGCATGTCGAGGATGGCCGTCGACTGCTTGTCGCTGAGATTGAATTTGCTCATCAGGGACTGCTTGGCAATATCGTCCGTCGCTGATTCGCGGATGGTCTTGATGACTTCGTCGATGTGGTCCAGGGCGATGAGCAGGCCTTCCAAAATGTGGGCCCGGGCCAGGGCTTTGTCGAGTTCGAATTTGCTGCGGCGCGTGATGACGTCTTTCTGGTGATCGAGATAATACGTCAGGATCTGCTTCAGCGTCAGGACGCGCGGATGGCCGTCGACGAGGGCCAGCATGATGACGCCGAACGTTTCCTGGAGCTGCGTATGTTTGTACAGCTTGTTGAGGACGATGTCCGGATTGACATCGGCCCGCAGTTCGACGACGATGCGCATGCCCTTGCGGTCCGATTCATCGCGCAGGGCCGTAATGCCGTCGATTTCCTTGTTGCGGGAAAGGTCGGCAATGGATTCGATGACCCGCGCTTTATTGACCTGATACGGAATTTCCGTGACGACAATGCGGTGCTTGCCTTTGTTCATCGGTTCGATGGTCGCGCAGGAGCGCATCTTGATGCTGCCGCGGCCCGTGGAATAAGCCTTGATGATGCCGTCGCGGCCCATGATCTTCGCGCCCGTCGGGAAATCAGGGCCTTTGATCTTGGTCATGATTTCTTCCAGGCTGGCTTCCGGGTTGTCGATGAGCAGGACGCAGCCGTCGATGACTTCGCTCAGGTTATGGGGTGGGATATTCGTCGCCATGCCGACGGCGATGCCGGCCGAGCCGTTGACCAGGAGGTTCGGGATCTTCGACGGCAGGACGGTCGGTTCCTGCAAAGAGCCGTCGTAGTTGGGCATGAAATCGACTGTTTCTTTGTCGATATCTTCCAGCATTTCACCAGTAATCTTGGCCATGCGGACTTCGGTATAACGCATCGCAGCGGCCGAGTCGCCGTCGACGGAGCCGAAGTTGCCGTGGCCGTCGACGAGGGGATAGCGCGTCGAGAAATCCTGGGCCAGGCGGACAGTGGCATCATAAACGGAGCTGTCACCATGGGGATGATATTTACCTAATACTTCGCCGACAATACGGGCCGATTTCTTGTAGGGTTTGTTCGGCGTCATGCCCGCTTCATGCATGGCATAGAGAATACGCCGATGGACCGGTTTCAGACCGTCGCGGACATCCGGCAGGGCACGAGTGATGATGACACTCATGGCATAGTCGATGTACGACGTCTGCATTTCGCTTTCCAGACAAACCGGTATAATTTTATCTACTTGTTGTTCGTCCACAAATTTCACCTCATATACAAACTAAAAATAACCGCCGGCCTGAGAAGGCCTGCAGTCCGAGTCGTTGTCTTTCGATATGACAGCCCGGTAAATGAACAAATGGGCGCATACGGTTATATTATAACAAATCTTTCAGAAATTCTCCAGCTGTCGGGGAAAAAGAAAAAGTTTGATGTTGAAAGTTTGAGGTTTGATGTGGACGGGTTAAATTTCTCCCTACCACATCAAACCTCAAACTTCAAACCTCAAACTTCAAACTCAACGCTTATTACTGTATCTCCAAATCTTCATTTTTTCTGCTTCTTTAATCAGGTCTTCGCGGAAGGCCGGGTGGGCGATGCTGATCAGGCGTTCGGCTCGTTCCCATGTCGAGGCGCCCATGAGGTTGACGATGCCGTATTCGGTGGCTACGTAGTTGACCTGCGAGCGTGGGTCCGTAACGGTCGTACCCGGCGCCAGGGTCGGGATGATGCGCGATTCGTCGCGGCCGGTCTTCTTGTTGTGGAACGTCGAGCGCAGGGCGATGATGCTCTTGCCGCCGCGGGAACGGTAAGCGCCGTCCGTGAAGTCGAGCTGGCCACCGCTGCCGCTGATCTGATGGGTACCGGCCGATTCCGACGATACCTGGCCGAAAAGGTCGATGTCGATGCAGTTGTTGATGGAAATGAAATTATCCATCTGGGAAATGACGAAGGGGTCATTGATGACATCGACAGGATAGGCGGCCAGGAAGGGGTTGTCATCCATCCAGTCGTAAAGGTCCTGCGTCCCTAAAGCGAAAGCCCAGCTGACCTTGTCGCGGCAGAAAGCTTTGCGCCGGTTCGTCAGCTGGCCGTGCTGGTACATGAGGTAGAAGGCGTCGACGAGCATTTCCGTATGGACACCGAGGTCCTTCAAATCCGATTCTGCCAGGAGAGCGCCGATGGTGTTGGGCAGACTGCCAATGCCGAGCTGCAGCGTCGCGCCGTCCGGGATCTGTTCGACAATGGTGCGTGCAATCTTGGCGTCGATGTCGTCGCCGGTCGTGAAAGGAATCGTCGCCAGAGGATGATTGCCGTATTCGACGATGCCGTCGACGTCCGTGATATGGATGGCTTCACCGCGGCCGCCGAGGACGCGGGGCATGGCTTCATTGACTTCGACGATGACTTTCTTCGCCTTCTTAGTAATCGCTTCCGTTGCCGAGACAGCCAGGCCGAAGTTGAAGAAACCGTGCTTGTCCATAGGGCCGACTGTAATCATGGCGACATCGACGTCGAGGAGGTCGCGGTACATGGACGGCTTGTTGCGGTAGCACATGGGGATGAAATTCATCTGGCCGAGGGCGCATTTTTTCCGGTCATAGCCGCTCATATGCCAATTCATGGCCGTAAAGGCCTTGCGGTCCGGATCCTCTTCGATAATCTGCCGCGGCGCTACGGAAAGACACATGCGCACTTTGACGTCCTGCAGTTCATCGCGCCGCGCCGCCAGGGCCTGGTCGAGGAGGATCGGCTGTGTCGTGCCCATGCCGTAATCGACCCAGTCGCCGGATTTGACGACCTGCACCGCCTCCTGCGGCGTCATCAGTTTTTCCTTGTACATCTCTGTCCATTGGGACATAAAAATCACCCTTTCACTAGTAAATAGATAGTAGACATTCTGTTTAGTACGACGTTTTACGTTACTCTTACCTCTATTATACGACGTCGCGGAGAAGGTGACAAGGCGACAAAAGCAATGAAAGCATGCTTTTTCAGCATGCTTTCGTGGTTCGTTTGGCGTTTGGCGAAGATTCACCAAAATACAGAACAAGCTGTCCTCAGGATTCACGACCTACGGAAAACGACGTGAAACAAGGGATTTGCATGATGGCAAAAGCCTTCGTGCGACACCTCTTATTCACTTTTCCGTGCTTCGATAATCTGATCCATGATTTTTTTCGGTACTTCTTCGTAGTCGAAGAATTCCATGTTGAACGTGCCTTTGCCCTGGGTCATGGAGCGCAGGACGGTGACGTAGTCTTTCATTTCTGCCAGCGGTACCTGAGCCTTGACGATGATGATGTCTTTGTGACTGTCGTCGTGGTCCATGCCGAGGATACGGCCGCGGCGGCCGCTGAAGTCGCCCATGACGTCGCCCATGTAGTCTTCAGGGACGATGACGTTAACGTTGTAAATCGGTTCCAGGAGGATCGGTTTCGCTTCAGGGACAGCTTTCTTCAAAGCCTGGGCAGCAGCGATCTTGAAAGCCATTTCTGACGAATCGACAGGATGGTACGAGCCATCGGTGAGGGTGACTTTGACGTTGATCATCGGGAAGCCGGCGATGAGACCTTTTTCCAGTGTTTCGCGGACGCCTTTTTCGACGGCCGGGATATACTGTTTCGGTACGGCGCCGCCGAAGATCTTATCGACGAATTCGAAGGGTTCGCCCGTCGTCAGCGGTTCAATATCGAGGAAGACATGACCGAACTGGCCGTGGCCGCCGCTTTGTTTCTTATGTTTCCCTTCGGCAGTAGCTTTCGTCTTGATCGTTTCTCTGTACGGGATGTAGACGTCTTCCTGTTTCGCTTTGACGCCGTATTTCCGTTCAATCTTGGTGAGGATGTGGTCGAGATGGACGTCGCCCATGCAGCGGACGAGGATCTGTTTGCCTTCCGTGCTCTTTTCGACCTGGCATGTCGGGTCTTCTTCGCTGATGCGCAGGAGGGCATTCATCAGTTTTTCTTCGTCGCCTTTCTTTTCCGGTACTAAGGCGACGGTATGGAGCGGATTCGGGAAACGGATCGGATCGTATTCAACGGGGAAATCAGGCGAGGCGAAGGTATCGCCTGTACGGGCATTGGGCAGTTTCGGCAGGACGACGATGTCGCCGGCAATGGCTGCGGGGACAGGAATCTGTTCCTTGCCGACAAGGGTCAGGACTTTGCTCATCTTTTCGTCTTTGCCCTGGGTTACATTGTAGAGCTTATCCCCTTCTTTGAGTTCTCCCGAGAAGATGCGGATATAGCTCAGTTTGCCTGCAAAGGGGTCGATGAGGGTCTTGAAGACGAAGGCCGTGAAAGGCTTGTTCGGATAAACGAGGACCGGTTCGCCCGTCTTCTTGTCCGTGCCCATCATGACTTTCTGCGAAGCATCCGGCATATAGGTAATGATGCGGCGCAGGAGTTCTGCCGTGCCGATGTGGTTGATGGCGCTGCCGCACATGAGCGGGCAGACGCGTCCCGTAAGCATGCCCTGGCGCAGGCCTTTGCGCAGTTCTTCAATGGTCAGTTCATCACCGTTGAGGTATTTTTCCAAAAGTTCGTCGTCGCCTTCAGCGGCCGCTTCCATGCACATTTCACGTACTTCACGCGCTTTGGCCATGTATTCCGGCGGAACCTTGATTTCCGTGCATTCGCCGTTGTTCCATTCCCAGGCCACCATCTTGCAGACATCGATGATGCCGCGGAAGTCCTTGCCTTCACCGATAGGGATCTGCAGCGGCATGATTGATTTGCCGAAGACAGCGCGCAGTTTTTCCAGGCAGCCGAAGAAATCAGCATGTTCTGCATCCATCTTGTTGACGTAGACCATGCGCGGCAGCTTCAGTTCGACGCCGTAATCCCAGGCCCGTTCTGTATCCATTTCGACGCCCGATTCGGCCGAAACGACGAGCAGGATACCGTCGCTGGCACGCAGGGCCGCGCGGACTTCGCCGCAGAATTCAGAATACCCCGGTGTATCGAGGAAATTCAGTTTGTAGCCTTCCCATTCGCAGGGAGCAATGCCGAGCTGGATGGTGACGTTTCTCTTAATTTCTTCCGGTTCGTAGTCCATAATGTGCTTATTGTCCTTGCCCACACCTACGGCATCAACAGCCCCGCAGGCAAGCAGCAAAGATTCGACAACTGCCGTCTTGCCGGCACCATCGTGGGAAAGGACAGCCACGTTGCGGATCTTATCACTTGTGTATTCTTTCATAAAACAATCGCCTCCTATGGAATCAGTTACTATTATATATTCGCTGCCAAAGGGGCGATTTCCTTTTTTATCTTGCATTTTTTCAAAAATAATTATGCTTTTTCCTTCATTTTGGCCAGGACCAGGGAGACCATGAGCTCTACGCCGACGGGCAGGCACGCTTCGTCGACGGCGAAATGGGTATTGTGCAGGGGGTAGACGGGGTCACCCGGCTTGGTCGCACCGAGCCAGAAGAAGGCGCCGTCGAATTTCTGCAGGTAGCCCGAGAAATCTTCGGCTGTCATAGCCGGTTCCGAAACGTCAGCGAGGGCGTCCGGGCCGAAGCATTCCTTGACCGTATCGGCCACGAAGGCGGCCGCCTGAGGTGTGTTGCGGACTGCGGCGTAGCCCCGTTCGTAATCAAGATGGCTCGTCGTGCCGTACATGGCGTCGATGCCCTGCAGCGTTTCCTGCAGATGGGCTTCGACGGCATCCTGGGCTTCGGCGTGGTACGTGCGGCACGTACCTTCGATTTCCACCGTATCAGCGACGACGTTGTAGCGCGTGCCGCCCGTAATCTTGCCAAAGGTCAGGACAGCCGGGTAGAGGGGGTTGACGCGGCGGCTGATGATGGTCTGGGCCGCTGTCAGGAATTGGGCAGCGGCGACGATGGTATCGACGCCTTTATGGGGCATGGCGGCGTGGCTGGCCTTGCCGT